>JAFECZ010000743.1 GCA_018241905.1 Pseudomonadota bacterium | reverse complement strand
CATGAGCGACCAGATCGAGAACCGCATCATCGAGGCCAAGAGCCGCGGTATCTACGAGGCGCCGGGCCTGGCGCTGCTGCACATCGCCTACGAGCGGCTGATCACCGGCATCCACAACGAGGACACCATCGAGCAGTACCGCATCAACGGCATCAAGCTGGGCCGCCTGCTCTACCAGGGCCGCTGGTTCGACCCGCAGGCCATCATGCTGCGCGAAACGGCCCAGCGCTGGGTGGCGCGCGCCATCACCGGCGAAGTGACGCTCGAGCTGCGCCGCGGCAACGACTACTCCATCCTCAACACCGACTCGCCCAACCTCACCTACAAGCCCGAGCGCCTGTCGATGGAGAAGGTGGAAGACGCGCCCTTCTCGCCGGCCGACCGCATCGGCCAGCTGACCATGCGCAACCTGGACATCGTCGACACGCGCGACAAGCTCATGACCTACGTGAAGACCGGCCTGCTGGCGCCTTCCAACGGTGCCGAGCTGCCGCAGCTCAAGGACGACACGCGCAAGTAAGGCGCAAGCAACCACGGCCGGCGCCACCGCGTTGATCGCCCCCTCGCCGCTGCTGACCGAAGCCATCCGCGCGCTGGAGGCGAGCGGCCCGCTGGAAGATGCGCAGCCGGCACGCGAGGCGGCTCGGGCAGCAGGCACCGACGAGGGCCGAATCGCGCACCGCGCCGCGCTGCTGGCCGCGCGCCTGGGCCTGGCGGACGGGCTCGCGCGCTTTCGCGAATTCGCGCCCTGGGTGCTGCTGGCCCTGGGCCTTGTCGTGACCGTGGCCGGCCTGGGCCTGGCGGGCGCGGTGGTCAACGCAGGCGAGCGCCGCATCAACGTCATGGCGGCGCTGGTGGCGCTGCTGGGCGCTCATCTCGTCAGCCTGTTCATCTGGATCGTGGCCCTGGCATGGCCCGGCCACGGCGCCGGCGGCAGCCTGCTGGGGCGGCTGTGGCTGTCTGCCACCGCGCGCCTGGCCCTGGGCCGGGGCGCATCGGCCAGTGCGCTGGCACAGGCCGCGCTGGCGCTGCTACGGCGCGCCGGGCTGCTGCCCTGGCTGGCCGGCCTGGCCAGCCACCTGGTGTGGGCGCTGGCCATGGCCGCGGCGCTGGCCGCGCTGGTGTTCGCACTCTCGTTCCGCGCCTACACCTTGGGCTGGGAAACCACCCTGCTCGATCCGGCCGATTTCGGCCGCGCGGTGCAGGCGCTGGCTGTCGTGCCCGGCTGGCTGGGTTTTGCCGTGCCGGACATCCAGGCGCCCACCGACCGTGCCCTGGCGCAATGGCTGCTGGGCTGCGTGGTGGCCTACGGGCTGCTGCCGCGCATCCTGCTCGCATTGCTGTGCGCAGCCATGTGGCGCGCCCGTGCGCCGCGCATGCAGCCCGACTACGGCCTGCCCTACTACCGCGGGCTGGCGGCGCGGCTGCAGGCGCTGGCACCGGCCGAGGTCATCGATGCCGACACGCTGGGCCCCCTGCATGCCGGGCCCGGGCATGCACGGGACGGTGGCCCCACCACCGATGCCGCCCTGCTCGCAGGCTTCGAACTGCCGCCCGACCAGGCCTGGCCGCCGCAGCCGATGCCCGCCGCCTTGGAAGCACTGCCCCGCGTCGACGGCAGCATGGCCCAGCGACAGGCGCTGCTCGACACCATGGCCCGGCGCCGCCCGCGCCTGCTGGTGCTGGCCGTGCATGCCAGCGCCAGCCCCGACCGCGGCGCCGAGCGACTGCTGCGCGAGGTGCTGCCGCTGGCGGGCCAGGTGCAGCTGTGGCCCCTGTCCGCCTCGGCCTCGGACGCCCATGCCGGCGAAGGC
>JAFECZ010000742.1 GCA_018241905.1 Pseudomonadota bacterium | reverse complement strand
GCGCCCATGGCCGGCGCGCGCTGCCCCGAGTGCGGCAATGCCAGCGTGATCCGGCGCGACGGGTGCGATTTCTGCACGGCGTGCGGGCACGTGGGGGCGTGCGGCTGACGCCGAGCCTGGCGCCCAAGGTCAATCGACAAGGGCTCGCGCGGATCCATCGCGAATCCGGTGCCGGCCGGGCTTAACATCCGCCCCATGAAAATCCTCCTTGCCGTGGACGGCAGCGAATACAGCCGCCGCATGCTGGACTACATCACCAGCCATTCGAAGAGCTTTGGCGAGAGCACCTTTACCGCCGCCTACACGGTGCCGCAGGTGTCGCTGCGCGCCATTGCCCTGGTGGGCGTGGACGCGGCGCGCGACTACTACGCCGAGGAAGCCGAGGTCGTGCTCGAGCCGATCCGCCAACTGCTCGCCAGCCACGGCGTGCAGGCCGAGTGCGTGTACCGCGTGGGCCAGCCGGCCAGCGAGATCGCGGCGCTGGCCGAAGGCGAGAACTTCGACCTGGTGGTGATGGGCTCGCACGGGCACAACGCGCTCAAGAACCTGGTGCTGGGCTCGGTGGCCACGCAGGTGCTGGCTGCCTGCAAGGTGCCGGTGCTGATCGTGCGCTGAACGCACGCAGCCAGATTTTCAGCCGCGCTTTTTCATCCAGCGGCCGCCGAACATCACCGCCAGCAGCGCCGCCGCCACGAAGCCGATGCCGGCCCATTGCCAGGTGCCGATGCGCTCGCCCAGCAGGCCCATGCCGGCCGCCAACCCGACCAGGGGCACGCCCAGGCTGAAGGGTGCGACCCGGTTGGCCGGATGGCGCTGGAACAAGCCCGTCCACATCGCATAGGCGAGCAAGGTGGCCAGCCAGGCCAGGTAGCCCACGCCGGCCCATGCGCCGGCGCTGGCGTGCAGCCACTGCCAGCGCAACTCGGGCGCATCGAACAGCAGGCTGAGCGCGACGAAGGGCAGGATGGGCACCAGGCTGCTCCACACCACGAACTGCAGCGCATCGAAGCCCGGATGCGCCTGCTGCGCCTTGCGCGCGATGATGTTCGAGCCGGCCCACATGGCCGCCGCGCCAAGGTTGAGGGCCAGCCCCGCTGCCGTGGTGGCGCCGCCGCTGCCTGCCACGTAGTTCAGTGCAAAGCAGCCCAGGCCCAGCGCGGCGAGCGTGAGGCCCATGCGCAATGGGCCGCTGATGCGCTCGCCCAGCAAGGCCACGCCCAGCAGGGCGGTGAAGAAGACCTGCGTCTGCATCACCACCGAGGCCAGGGCTGCCGTCATGCCCGCCTGCAGCGCGGTGAACAAGAGCCCGAACTGCCCCACGCCCTGCGCCAGTCCGTAGTACACCAGCCAGCGCATCGGCAGCTTCGGGCGCTTGATGAACAGCACCAGCGGAAAGGCCGCAAACACGTAGCGCGCCGCGCCCAGCTGAAAAGGCGTGAAGTCGCGCAGCGACAACTTCATGGCCACGAAGTTCAGGCCCCAGATGAGCACCACGCCCAACGCGGAAGCCAGATCGATGCCGGCCAGGGGCGAAGCGGCCGAGCCGCGATGGACGCCGGCGCTGCTCACGCGCATCGCCCTCGGCGATGAACACTGGCGTGCGATGGCGGCGCGAAATCGGCGAGGCAAGACATGGGCGCGGAAACTCCTGGGACAGCCATCGATTGTGGCTGTTGCCGGGTTCCGCAATCCGGGACATGCGGCGCCTCGAATTGCGGGATCTTCAGGCGCGGTTGCCGGTGCGCCGCGTCGTCTTGCGCGCTGCTTTTTCGCGTGTCTTTGCTGGCGCCTTCCTTGCAGCCGGCGCTCTTGCGGACGCCTTGCCCGGG
>JAFECZ010000741.1 GCA_018241905.1 Pseudomonadota bacterium | reverse complement strand
ATGAAGCGGGTGCCCATGTTCATGCCGTCGGCGCCCAGTGCAAGCGCAGCCACCAGGCTGCGGCCGTCGGCCATGCCGCCGGAGGCGACGAAGGGAATCTTCAGCTCTTCGGCGGCGCGAGGCAGCAGGATCATGTTGGGCACGTCGTCCTCGCCGGGGTGGCCGCCGCACTCGAAGCCGTCCACGCTCACCGCGTCGCAGCCGATGCGCTCGGCCTTCAGGGCATGGCGCACCGAGGTGCACTTGTGGATCACCTTGATGCCCGCGGCCTTGAGCGCCGGCATGTAGGCCTCGGGGCTGCGGCCCGCGGTTTCCACCGCCTTGATGCCGCCTTCGACGATGGCGGCGATGTACTCGGGGTAAGGCGGCGCCGTGAAGGCCGGCAGGAAGGTGAGGTTCACGCCGAAGGGCTGGTCGGTCATCTCGTGGCAGCGCGCGATTTCCCTGGCCAGCAGCTCGGGCGTCTTCTGGGTCAGCCCGGTGATGATGCCCAGGCCGCCCGCGTTGGAGACGGCCGCCGCCAGTTCGGCAAAGCCCACGAAGTGCATGCCGCCCTGGATGATCGGGTAGCGGATGCCGAAGAGTTCGGTGATGCGGGTTTTCAAGGCGTCTTCCTTTGGCTCGAGGTTGTGGGAGGTGCAATCGGTTCGATGGCGACGTGTCTCATGGCGAGACGACGCGCAGCACGTCTTGCGCCACGGCCTTCATCCAGGCCGCGTCGCTATTGAGCGCCGGCTCCGAGAAGGCCCTGGCGAAGGTGGGCCGCACGATCTTGGCGTAGTTCAGCGTGCCCAGGATGATGGTCAGCACGACCACCGCCGGCAACTCCCGGCGAACCAGCCCGGCGGCCTGCGCGTCGGCCAGCAGCGCCAGGCTGTCGAACAGGAACTTCTCCAGCGGCCGGGTCTGGGCCTGCCGGATGCGCTCTGCGTTGTCCAGCAGTTCGCGCGTGACCAGCTTGTAGCCCGCGGGCCGGGCCTGCATCCACTCCACCTGCAGCGCGACGAAGGCTTGCAGGCGCTCGGGCAGGCTGGCGGCCTTTTGCACGCGCTTTTGCATGCGCGCCATGAGCTCCTCGGCGTGCCTTTCCAGCACGGCCCGGTACAGCGCTTCCTTGCTCGGAAAGTGATGCAGCAGCCCCGGATTGCCCAGCTCGCAGTCGCGCGCAATGGCCGACAGCGAGGCCCCCTGGAATCCGTGGTCGGCGAAATGCTGCTCTGCGCGATCGAGGATCAGGTCCTTGCGGGTCTTGGGTGGGCTGGCCATCTCGCGGATTGTAGGAATCGCGGCCTCAAAGGCTTGCGTCTACAAGCTGCTGCGCGAGCTGCGCGTGAAAGCGCGCCGCGCTGTATTCGAACGTGCCGAAGGTGAAGGACCCGTTGGCGCCGCACGCCATGCCCGCCTGGATCGACTCGGCCAGCGCGTAGTCCTCGGCCAGGGTGCGGCGATACAGCGCAACGTTGGCGTCCCAGTGCGCCCTCGCCTTGTCCGAGGCGGGTGCTTCGGGAATCAGGGTGAGCTCATGCACGCGCGTGCGGCCCGGGCCGAGCGGCTCCAGGCTGCTGAGCTGCGCATGATCGGGCTGCACCAGGATGGTCGTGTTCGGAAAGAAGAAGTAGGTCAGGTTGCCGTAGCGCCGCGGGTCGAAGCCCTCGGCGGGCGGCTGGTCCTGCGCAAACCTGGACTTGACGAGATACAGGCGACGGTTCAATTCGAACTCGTCCACGACCTGCATGTTGCCCACGAACATGTGGGCGATGGTGTTGCGGTGCGCCACCTTGAAGTTATAGGCCTCGAACGAGCCGTCGACCAGCAGCTTCCAGTTGGCGGC
>JAFECZ010000740.1 GCA_018241905.1 Pseudomonadota bacterium | reverse complement strand
AAGAAAACACAATGGCGATGCAGGCCCTGGTGATCGCCCACGCGGCGTACGGCCACAACAGCTTCTTCAAGGGCAACTACCTCTTCAAGATGTGGACCGACGCCTCGTCCATCATCGATTACCTGGTGTATGCCCGCAACTACATCGCCGAGTGCGAGGAAAAGCATGGCTTGGCAGCGGTGGAAGACCTGCTCGACTCCTGCCACGCACTGATGAACCACGGCGTGGACCGCTACCGCCGGCCGCAGAAACTCTCGCTGGCGCAAGAGCACGCACGCCGCGAAGAACGCGAGCACTACCTGCAGCAGCAGGTGAACGACCTGTGGCGCACGCTGCCGCGCAGGTCCGGCAGCGACGCCGCCGAGGAAACTTCGCGCCGCTTTCCAGCCGAGCCGCAGGAAAACCTGCTGTACTTCATCGAGAAGAACGCGCCGCTGCTCGAGCCTTGGCAGCGCGAGGTGGTTCGCATCGTGCGCAAGGTCGCGCAGTACTTCTACCCGCAGCGCCAGACGCAGGTCATGAACGAAGGCTGGGCCACCTTCTGGCACTACACGCTGCTCAACACCATGTACGACGAAGGCCTGCTGGCCGACGGCTTCATGATGGAATGGCTGCAGTCGCACACCAACGTGGTGTTCCAGCCGCCGGTGGGCCACCGGGCCTACAGCGGCATCAACCCGTATGCGCTGGGCTTTGCGATGTACACCGACCTGAGGCGCATCTGCGAGAAGCCCACGGATGAAGACAAGCGCTGGTTCCCCGACCTGGCGGGCAGCGACTGGCTGACCACGCTGGACTACGCCATGCGCAACTTCAAGGACGAGAGCTTCATCGGCCAGTTCCTGTCGCCCAAGCTGATGCGCGACTTCCGCTTCTTCGCGGTGGCCGACATCGAGGACGAGCCGGAGCTTGAAGTCTCGGCCATCCACGACGACAGCGGCTATCGGCAGCTGCGCGAATCGCTCTCGCGCCAGTACGACCTGAACCACCGCGAGCCCAACATCCAGGTCTGGAGCGTGAACCTGCGCGGCGACCGGTCACTCACGCTGCGCCACACGCAGCACAACGACCGGCCGCTCAACAAGGAGGCCAACGAGGTGATCAAGCACGTGGCGCGCCTGTGGGGCTTCGACGTCGTGCTGGAAAGCGTGGACAGCCGCGGGCACATCACCCGCTACAAGGCCGCAGCCCCGCAGAGCTGAAGCCGGCAGTCGATTCGACTGGCTCAGCTGCTGACGCGCACCAGCGCTTCGACGGCCAGCGCATAGCCCTTCACGCCCAGGCCGACGATGATGCCGCGCGCCGCGGGCGAGATGTAGGAGTGGTGGCGGAACTCCTCCCGCGCATGCACGTTGGAGATATGCAGCTCGATGAGCGTCACGTTCGCGCCCTTGATCGCGTCGTGCAGCGCAATGGACGTGTGCGTGTAGGCACCGGGGTTCATCACCACGCCCAGCATGCGGCCGGCGGCGATCTCGCGGCCCGCCTCGTGGATCCAGTCGATGAGCTGGCCTTCGTGGTTCGACTGGCGGCAGTCCACCTCCACGCCCAGGCTCTTGCCGGTTTCCTTGCACAGTTGCTCCACATCGGCCAGGGTTTCATGGCCGTAGGTGGCGGGCTCGCGGGTGCCGAGCAGGTTGAGGTTGGGGCCGTTGAGGACGAGGATCTTTTTCATGATGCGAATGGATGCGGGGAGTGGGACTTGGTACTGTAGCCGCGCGGCGGACCGGAATACCTGGCGCCGCGCCTGGACCATTGCGCGCCGTCCAGCTGAGAAGCAGGAGCGCGCCGTATAGTGCGCGCCAACATCAATCAACGATAGAGCCCGACATGA
>JAFECZ010000073.1 GCA_018241905.1 Pseudomonadota bacterium | reverse complement strand
CTGTACCGCGCTCAGGCCAGCACCGGGCGCGGCCTTGGCCGGGCCGTCGGCTGGCGGGGACTTTTCGCGCGATGCGGACTGGGATGCGGCAGGCATGGGACAATTCTGCCTGCGCCCGCCGCGGCGCCCCCCCCTCCCCTTCTTACGCCAGCCTTGGCACGGGCCCGTCCGGCCCTCAAGAACATGCGCAGCTTCACGCTTTCCGATTTCGATTTTTCGCTGCCGCCCGAACTGGTGGCGCAGCACCCCGCATCCGAACGCAGCGCCTCGCGCTTGCTCGACGGCACCGGCCCGCAGCCGGTCGACCGCATCTTCAACACCCTGCCCTCGCTGCTGCGACAAGGCGACCTGCTGGTGTTCAACGACACCCAGGTCGTCAAGGCTCGCCTTTTCGGCGAGAAGCCGACCGGCGGCAAGCTCGAACTGCTGGTCGAGCGCGTGCTGCACGGCCAGGAGGTGGTGGCCCACATGAAGGTGAGCAAGAAGCCGCCGGTGGGCACGGCGCTGGAGATGGTGGGCGGCTTTCGGGCCACCCTGCTTGGCCGCTGGCCCGACGAGAACGGCGCCCTGTTCCGCTTCGCCTTCGAGAGCGGCTCGGCAGAAGACCCCTATGCGCTGATGGCCCGCTGCGGCCACGTGCCGCTGCCGCCCTACATCACCCATGCCGACTCGCAGGACGACGAGCGGCGCTACCAGACGGTGTTCGCCCGCGTGCCCGGCGCCGTGGCCGCACCCACTGCCGCACTGCACTTCGACGAGGCGCTGCTCGACCAGATGGCTGCACGCGGCGTCGAGCGCGCCAATGTCACGCTGCATGTGGGCGCCGGCACTTTCCAGCCGGTGAAGACCGAGAACATCGCCGAGCACACCATGCATGCCGAGCGCTACCACGTGCCGCCGGCCACGCAGCAGGCCATTGCCGCGTGCAAGGCGCGCGGCGGCCGCGTGGTGGCGGTGGGCACCACCACCGTGCGCACGCTCGAATCCTGGGCCGCCAGCGGCGAAGAAGAAGGCGACACGCGCATCTTCATCACGCCGGGCTTCCGGTTCCGGCACGTCGACATGCTGGTGACCAATTTCCACCTGCCCAAGAGCACGCTGATGATGCTGGTGAGCGCCTTCGCCGGCTACGAGCACGTGATGGCGCTCTACGCGCATGCGATTGCGCAGCGCTACCGATTCTTCAGCTACGGCGACTCCATGCTGCTCGCCCGATCACGCGACAACAACGACAACGAGAAGGACTGACATGCTGGACTTCAAGATCCTCGGCACCGACGCTTCCAGCCACGCGCGCCGCGCCACGCTCACGCTCAACCACGGCGTGGTGCAGACGCCGATCTTCATGCCCGTGGGCACCTACGGTACCGTCAAGGGCGTGATGCCGCGCAGCCTCGACGAAATGGGTGCGCAGATCATCCTGGGCAACACCTTCCACCTGTGGATGCGCCCCGGGCTGGACGTGATGGCGAGCTTTGGCGGCCTGCACCAGTTCGAGAAGTGGAACAAGCCCATCCTGACCGACTCCGGCGGCTTCCAGGTCTGGAGCCTGGGCGCCATGCGCAAGATCAGCGAGGAAGGCGTGAAGTTCGCGTCGCCCGTCAACGGCGACAAGCTCTTTCTCACGCCCGAGGTCTCGATGCAGATCCAGACCATCCTGAACAGCGACATCGTCATGCAGTTCGACGAGTGCACGCCCTACGACACCAACGGCAAGATCACCACCGAGGCGCAGGCGCGCAGCTCGATGGAGCTGAGCCTGCGCTGGGCCAGGCGTTGCCAGGCGGAGTTTGCGCGGCTGAACAACCCCAACGCTCTTTTCGGCATCGTCCAGGGCGGCATGTTCGAGAGCCTGCGCGAGGAATCCCTGGCGCAACTGGTGGAACTGGACTTTCCCGGCTACGCCATCGGCGGCGTGAGCGTGGGCGAACCCAAGGACGAGATGCTGCGCATCATGGCGCACACGCCGCACCGGCTGCCCGCCAACAAGCCGCGCTATCTGATGGGCGTGGGCACGCCCGAAGACCTGGTGCAGGGCGTGGCCGACGGCGTGGACATGTTCGACTGCGTGATGCCCACGCGCAATGCACGCAACGGCACCCTCTTCACCCGCTACGGCGACCTGAAGATGCGCAACGCGCGCCACAAGAGCGACCCGCAGCCCATCGACCCCAGCTGCACCTGCCATGCCTGCGCGGGCACCTCGGGCGTGTCGTGGAACGACGGCGGACGCGAAGGCTTCTCGCGCGCCTACCTGCACCACCTGGACCGTTGCGGCGAAATGCTGGGCCCGATGCTCACCACGGTGCACAACCTGCACTACTACCTGAACCTCATGCGCGAGATTCGCGAGGCGCTCGATGCGGGGCGCTTCGCCGAGTTCCGCGCGCAGTTCAAGGCAGACCGCGCGCGCGGGGTCTAGCGCGCGGCGCCGGCCGGCGCACTAGCTCGCCGGCGAAGCCTGGGGCGCATAAGAAGCTGGTGAAGCTGGGGAAGCTGGCGACCCCGGCACCACATGCGCCGGCGTTCCGCACGCGTGGCAGAACTTGGAGAATGCACTCTTGCGCGTATCGCACTTGCCGCAATGGTCGAACAGGCCGATGCCGCAGTGCGGGCAGAAGTCGATCTCGGTGTTCTTCAGGTCCACGGGTCGCTCGCAGCCCGGGCACACACCCTTGGCCAGTCGCGCCAGCGCGGTGTCGTAGCTGAGTTCGTCGCGCCGCACCTGGTCCGGCTGCTGCTCTGCCAGCTTCTGCCTGTCCAGGTAGCGGTTGAGCGCCACGATGGCATAGCGCCCCACCAGCACCGTCAGCACGATGCCCACCACGTAGCGAACGTAGCCGCCGTAGCTGGGCAGGTAGGGCACAAGCTCCACGAAGAATGCAAAGAGCGCAAAGAGAATGAAGCCCCACACGAAGGGCCAATACGGGCTCTTGCGCTTCCTGGCGAAGAGCCAGCCCGCCACCAGCAGCAACGGCAAGGTCAACGCCAGGCGGTAGAGGAACACGCGCAGCTCGACCCGGCGCGCTTCCTCCTGCATCTTCTTGCCGGCCGCCCTGTTGAGTTCGGCCAGCTGCTCGCTAGCGCGGGCCTGGGCCTGGCGCGCATCCAGCGCCGCCTGCCTTTGCGCCAGCACCTTTTTCTGCGCATCGTCCTCGGCGGACTTCAACGCGTCGAGCGCCTTGGTGCGGGAAATGAGTTCGGCGTCTTGTTCCGGCAGCTGCGTGGCATGGCGCGTGGACAGCCAGTTCGAGAAAGTCTCGCGCGCATTGCGGTTGGCCTGCCGCGCCGCCTCCAGCCGCAGTTGGGCCTGCTCGAGCGCAGCCTGTGCCGCCTTCTGATTCTCCTCGGCCTTGGCCACCGTTTCGCGCAAGGGCAAGGCCGCGCCGCGGTCGATGAAATCGTCGAGCTGCAGCGGATGCTCCACGCGCGGCAGGTCGCCCACGATGGTGCTGCCCAGGCCGGTCAGGAAGCCTGCGAAGACCAGCGCCACGACCCACAGGCCGCGGCGAAACCACTTCTCGGAAAGGCGCAGGGACTTGCTCATGAAGGGGATGCGAAGTTGCGGCCGGCTACTGTAGAGGAAACACGTACAGGCCTGCCACCACGGTGGCCAGCGTCACCATCGTCACCTGCAAGGCCTTGCCCGCCAGGCAGACCAGGCGCGAAGCCAGCGGCAACTTGGCCGGCGCATCATTCGGCACGTCGAACTGGTTGAGGCGGTTCACGGTCGAATCCCCGATGGCTTGGGGCGGCGGTTCTCGTTCTTCATTCGCGGCTCCTGGATGAGTTGGTGGTCGATGGGCGCGAATGATCGACAGCGATCAGGGCACAGCCATCACCCGAACGGGTGAGTGCTGCCAAAAAAGTCTCAAAGTACCGGCCATCGATACCCAGACGCGTCAACCTTCGCCGGCCGGTGCAGGTCGTCGCGCGTATAGGGCCGCTCGACTCCCGCCAGGCGCATGGCCATGCGCTCGATCAGGCCATGCGTGGGCGCGGCATGGCCGGGCTGCAGTTGCACGAGCGGCAGCAGCAGGCTCAGCGCCACCAGGGAGGCCCGCAGCCGCGGATGCGCCATGCGCCGCTGCAGCGCGAGAAAGCCCGCGCTGACCGCCATGCCCAGCAGATAGCCTGCCGCGACTTCGGAGGCGGAATGGGCATAGATGGCCAGGCGCGAGATGCCAATGCAAGCCGCCAGCACCCAGCCGAAGACGGCCAGGCCCACGCGCAGCTCATGCGTGCCGCGCGATGCCAGAAGCCACAGCGCCACCGGCCAGATCGAGGCAGACAGCATGGTGTGGCCGCTGATGCCGGTGAAGTTGAGGCTGGCGCTGCCCACGCCCCACCCCAGGAAGGCCAGCTTGAACAGCAGCACCAGCATGCAGGCGGTGCCGAAGATCAGGACCCATAGCCCGGCAGCCGGCCAGGTTCGCCGCGACGAAGCCAGCCACAGCGCGATCAGCAGCCCCACCGGCAGCAGCAGGCCGCTGTCGCCGAACCAGGTCAGGCCCCACCAGACGCCTTGCGGAATGGAGAGAATGGCCTGCCAGGCGGCTTCGCGCACAAGGCCCATCGCGGCCTCAGCCAGCGTTCAGCAGCTCGCCGACGCGCCGGTGGAGCAACTCCGGCTGTGCGTCGGCCTGCCGCAGCGGCGCGCCGATGTTCAGGCCCACGCGGCTCCAGGCACCGCGGCGGAAGGGCCGCACCATGGCCACGTTCTCGCCGTCGCGCACTTCGACGCGGCTGAAATAGGATCCCCACAGCTGGGTGAGCGCCATTGGCACAACCGGCACGTCGATGCCCTCGGCCTGGGCGGCATCGAGGATCTTCTTGACCCCGCCCTTGAATGGCTGCAGTTGCCCGTCCCGCGTGATGGCACCTTCGGGGAAGACGCCCAGCAGGTCGCCTTCGCGCAGCACCTGCGCGGCCAGCGCAAAGGCCTTCTCGTAGGCATCGGGGTCTTCCTTCTGCGACGCGATCGGGATCGCCTTGGCCAGCCTGAACAGCCAGCCCAGCACCGGCACGCGGAAGATCCGATGGTCCATGACGAAGCGGATGGGCCGCGGGCTGGCCGCCATCAGCAGCACGGCATCGACAAAGCTCACGTGGTTGCACACCAGCAGGGCCGGGCCTTCGACCGGAATGTGCTCGTCGCCACTGACCTTGAAGCGGTAGACCAGGCGCGACAGCACCCAGGCATAGAAGCGCAGCAGGTACTCGGGCACCAGCATGAAGATGTAGGAGGCGACCACCGCGTTGGCAATGCCCGTGAAGAGGAACACCTGCGCAATGCTGGCGCCCGATGCCAGAAGCGCCCCGGCAATGACGGAGCTGGCGATCATGAACAGCGCATTGAGGATGTTGTTGGCCGCGATGATGCGCGCGCGGTGCGTGGGCTGGCTGCGCAGCTGGATGAGCGCGTACATCGGTACGCTGTAGAGCCCCGCGAACAGCGACAGCAGCCCCAGGTCCGCCATCACGCGCCAATGCGCATGCTGTGCCACGAAGGCGGCCAGCCCCATGACCGGCGCCTGCGGCAACCCGCGCGAGGCAAAGTACAGGTCGATGGAAAACACGCTCATGCCGATGGCACCCAGCGGCACCAGGCCGATCTCCACCTGACGGCGGCTGAGCGTCTCGCACAAGAGTGAACCGATGCCGATGCCCACCGAGAACACCACCAGCAGCAGCGACGCCACCTTCTCGTCGCCATGCAGCACTTCCTTGGCGAAGCTGGGAAACTGCGCCAGGAAGACGGCGCCGAAGAACCACATCCAGGAAATGCCCAGCAGCGAGCGGAACACCACCACGTTCTCATTGGCCAACTTGAGGTTGCGCCAGGTCTCGCTGACGGGGTTCCAGTTGATCTTCAGGCTGGCATCGGTGGCCGGCGCAGGCGGAATGGCCTGCGCGACGCCGCGCCCCACCAGCGCCAGCAGCACGCAGCCGATGGCAACGGCCTCGTGGCCGATCTGCGGCATGGCCACCAGCAGGCCGCCCGCCACCTGCCCCAGCAGGATGGCCACGAAGGTGCCCATCTCCACCATGCCGTTGCCGCCGGTGAGCTCGTGCGGGTCCAGCACCTGCGGCAGGTAGGCGAACTTGACCGGCCCGAACAGCGTGGAATGCAGGCCCATCAGGAACACGCAGCCCAGCAGCACGACCGCGTTGGCCTGCATGAAGCCCCAGGCGGCGATCAGCATGATCGCGATCTCCAGCGTCTTCACGAAGCGGATCACCCGCGTCTTGTCGAACTTGTCCGCGATCTGGCCGGACGTGGCGGAGAACAGCAGGAACGGCAGGATGAACAGCGCCCCGATGACCAGGCCCGCCATGGCAGGCGGCATCCAGCTCAGCTGCAGCTGGTAGGTCACCATCACGGTGAAGGCGAACTTGAAGAGGTTGTCGTTGCCCGCGCCGGAGAACTGGGTCCAGAAAAAGGGCCCGAACCGACGCTGCCCGAGAAGCGCGAACTGGTTGGAATGCGGTGTGGCCGGCACCGGCGCGTCGGTGGCAGACGGAGTGTTTGCGAGCGTGTTCAAGGCGATGCCCTTTTCCTGTTCGACGCCTGTATCAAATCGTGACGGCAGCCGCTGGCGAATTGTGCATCACGGGGCGGCGTGCCAGCCCCTTCAATGCGCCCACCACCGGCAGCGCCGCCAGCGCCGCGGCCACGTGCTTGAGCGAGTGCCCCGACACCATGTGCTGCGTGAATTCGTAGATCGAACCATCGGCCAGCTCGAAGACCTTCGCAAGCCCATAGGCCGCGAGGATCCAGCCCAGCTTGAGGTGCATGGGACGCGTGGCGCCGCGCACCGGACGCATGGTCGCCATCCACAGCACCAGCGCCATGCCGCCGAACTGCACCACCGCCCAGGGCGCGACGTTGCCGGTCTCATGGAAGGCCGCCACCGCCAGCAGCCCGGCGGCCAGCGTGACGCAGGCGGCCGGCCAGCCGGCGCGCTGGCTCACCCGGTCGGCAACCGCCATGCCCATCACGCCCGCGAAGGCCATCGACATGGCCGCGCGGTCCCCGGCCAGGCGCAGCAGGTCGTCGGGCTGCAGGTGATAGAAGGCCGAGGCTGCCGCCACCACCAGCAGGCCCGCAAAGAAGAGCCAGGCGCAGTCCAGCGCGCTGCCCGGCAGTTCGTCGTGGGCCGGGCCCACTGCGTGGTCATGGCCGCGCTCCACCCGATGCAGCAGGAACAGGCCCCAGGCGCCCACCAGGAGAAATGGAAGGTTGCTCAGCACGTCGACGGCGTTGGGCAGGCCCATGAGCGTGCGGACGTCGCTGAGCGAGGCGCTGCCTGCGTGCGGGCCGGCGGCCAGGTCGGGGGCGGTGAGCCCCAGCACCAGCAGGACGAGCGCAGCGCCAATCAGCCAGCTTTCCCGACGCGAGAGACGGCGCCTGGGCTGGATCGGCATCGATGCATTCATGGGCAGCTCCTTGGGTTGCGGGTTTGTTGCGCCGCAATGTAGGTCGCTGGTTCTGCGTTGGAATCAACAATTGATACGAGGCCGGATGCCAACACTTTCGGTATTGTCTGGCTATACCAACACAGCAGAAAGCCCTTTGGAATGAGCACCACCGTCGATCTGATCCAGGCGCTGAAAAACGAGCTCAAGAATGCCCGCATGACCTACGCCGACCTGGCGCGCTCGCTGGACATGGCCGAATCCAGCGTCAAGCGCATGCTGGCCAAGGGCGACATGCCCCTGACCCGGGTCGACGCGATCTGCCGCGCACTGAAGATCGATTTTGCGGAGCTGGCGCGCCGCGTGGCCGACGCCCAGCCCCTGCTCAAGGAGCTGACGCAGGAGCAAGAGCGCGCAGTGGTCAAGGACAAGAAGCTGCTGCTGTGCGCCATCTGCGTGCTCAGCCAGTGGACGCTGGAGCAGATCGTGGGCGCCTACCGCATCAGCGAGGCCGAGTGCATCGTCTGCCTGGCGCAGCTGGACCGCATCGGCATCATCGAGCTGCGACCGCAGAACCGCTACCGCCTGAAGCTGGCCAAGACCTTCCGCTGGCGCCCGCACGGCCCGGTGATGGAGTTCTTCCGTGAACACGTGGTGCTCGACTACTACCGCGGCGGCTTCGACGGCCCGGCCGAGGGCCTGCTGCTGGTGCACGGGGAAATCAGCCGCTCGCTGGCGCCGGCCTTCCTGGAGCGGCTGCAACGCGTGGCTCAGGACTTTGCCCAGCAGCACCAGACCGACCAGAAGATGGCCGCGCGCGACCGCGAGGGCTTCACGCTCCTGCTGGGCATGCGCAGCTGGGAATTCGAGGCCTTTGCGCAGCTGCGCCGCCCCGATGCGCCGGCGGCAGCGCACGCGAAGATGGCGCGCCTTCGCTGACGCTGCCTCGGGCGGCGTCCCCGGTCAGTCGGCCACGAACACCGTCAGCACGCCGGTGTAGCCGTACAGGTGGTGCCGCGCGATCTCGCCGGCGGCGAAAAAGCCCACCAGCGGAACATCGCCCAGGGCGTGGCGCACGATATGCATCTCGGCGCCCGGCGCACCGAAATGCGGTCCGCCGCGGCCCGAGCAGCTCACATACACGGCACCGGCCATGCGGCGCGCCAGGTTGGGCGCGGCTTCCGCCTCGCCCGCGGCCAAGGCGCTGGCCACTTCCAGCGTCTGCTCTTCGGGTTCGAGCTCTTCGCGGATCTCGGCGCAGATGCGCATCAGGTCGGCACGCGCGGCCTGCGCGTTGCGGCGCACGAAGGTCATGCGCATGCCCACTTCCACCTGGTCGGCAATGGCCACGCCGCGCCGCGTGGGGTCCAGCCCGATGATGTGGCGCACCAGCACGTCCGCGCCCAGGTTGCCGGTGCGCCGCAAGCCTTCGCTGCCCGGGCTGGACAGCCCGACCAGGGTGGCGCGCACGGCCTCGATGGCTTCCTGCGGCTCGTCCAGCGATACCCGAAGGTCCGACAGGAGCACATCGAGCGCCGGCTCGCCGTCGATGGCCAGCAGCAGGTTGCCGTCAGCCTCGGTGACCTGCCGCTCGGGCGAGACGGGCTGGCAGCCTTGCGTGACTCGCGAGACCAGCCGCACGCCCTTGCCGAAGACGACGCCGGACAAACCGCCCCAGAACACGCCGCTGGCCGCGCCATGCCCCCGGATGTTGCCGTTGCCGCCAATGGCGAATTGCGGCGTCGGTCCGCGGCCGGAGGACAGGCCGCCGAAGAGGTAGCCGGTTTCGGTGCGCGCAGACAGGTCGCCGATCAGTTCGGGCAACTCGTGCGTCGACGGATCGGCATGGACCAGCGCGGTGTGCGCCTGGAAGTGCTGGTTGGGCCCGCCCGCGCGCGGCGTGTCGGCATTGCCCAGCGGCGCGACGCCGGAGAACACCCGGAACTGGTCGCTGGGCAGTTCGCACAGCATCACGGCCATGGCCGGCTCGTCGAAGTACTCGGCGTTGTTCGCGGCAATGCCGATGCCGGTGGTGCCGGACCAGTCGGTGATCTCGGGCAGCTCGGCGCCCAGGTGATCGAGGATCTCCTGCGCATGCGGCACGAAGAGGTCGGTGATGTAGAGCAGGCCCAGCGTGGGCGCGCTGGCGTAGTCGGCCTGCGTCATCTGGGCGCGCAGTTGCGCCAGTACAAGTTCCGCGGCCGTGCGCCACTGCGGATGGGTCGCGTGACCCGAAGGAAAGAGCTTCATAGCGGCCGCGAACGGGGAACGGCCCCGCTCGCCCCCTGATTACAGCACCGAACGGCGGCGTGCAGTGCTGCTGCCGGCACGCTTGCGCGCCGGGGCTTTTTTCGCAGCCGTGCCGGCGGATCGTTTCTTGGCGGCTGCCGGCGGCGGCGCCTTCGTCTTGGCCGCCAGCACGCTGGGCATCTTCATCTGCGCGGCGTCCTTGAGCGCCGTGGCGGCAATCTGCTGGAACTGCTGCGTCAGCGCGCCCCACAATTGCATGGGGTCGACTGCAGCACCGCCTGCGGGCTTGTTGGCACCGCTTGCCTCGGGGCCCGCGGCCGCCTCCTTGGGCTCCGGCGCCTCTTGCCGAGGCTTGGCCTTTTCCTTGGCAGGCTCGCTGGCCGCCGCCGATGCCTTGGCAGCGGCCGACGCGCCACCGGTGAAGGCCTTGGCCAGGTCCCCCATCTGCACATTCATGCCCTGCAGCGTGGACAGCGTCATGCGCTGCACCTCGAGCGCCTGGATGGTGGCCTTGAGCGCGTGCAGGTTCTGGTCGAGCCAGAACTGCACCGCCTTGAGCTCCTGGATGCGCTTGTCCACTTCTTCGACACTGAGCGTCGGCGCGACCCAGCTGGAAATTCCCGGCATGCCGGGAATGCCTGGAATGCCGGGCATGCCCGCCTTGGCAGCCGAGGCCGCGGCGCCGCCGGCGGCAGCGCCATTGGCCAGGTTCTTCAGGAAATCGAAGCCTGGAACGAACTGGTCGAAGAAGAAATTCGGCTTCTCGCTCATCGGGTGCCTCCCCTCGCTGGTGGTGGTTGGTGTAGGGCTTGCCCGAGCTTATACCCCGGCCTTGCAGCGCAATTCAATGCTTGTGCTGATGTTGGTGCTCGCCGCCGGAGGCCGCCCCGTCCGGCGCGCCGATGGCCACCGGAACCTGGAGCGTCTGCTCGCTGGCCACGCCCTTGGCGTCCACGAAGCGCAGGGTGATCGCCACGGTGGTGCCCACGTTCACCGCCTGCTTCAGGTCGGTGAGCATCAGGTGGTAGCCGCCGGGCTTGAGCTCGACCGCCTGGCCGGCGGGCAGCTCCAGCCCCTGGCTCACCGCACGCATCTTCATGGTGTCGCCTTCCATCTTCATCTCGTGCACCTCGGCCACCCCGGCCACCGGCGTGGACGCGCCGACCAGGCGCGCGCCCGCGGGCGACTTGAGCGTCATGAAGGCACCGGTGCCGCTCTGGCCCGGCACGGCGCGGCGCACCCAGGCGTTGCTCACCTCGACCGGCGCCGCGCTGCCGGGCGCCAGCACCATCAGGCGCGCGGCGGGGAACTCGGGCTTGGCCGTGTCGCTGGCCGGAATCTGCGCCCAGTCGGCACTGCCGCTGTCGCAGGTCTGCAGCACCTTGAACCACAGCGGGCCAGGCTTGGCATCGAGCTTGCCGCGCACGACGAACTGCGCCTTCTCGTCGCCGGCAATCGCGTTCTGGGGCGAGTTGGCCTTCCAGCTGATCTCGCTGCCGCTGGAACTCAAGGTCCATCCGTCGCGCGCCTCGGCCTTCTGGACGGTGAAGCCCGCAGGCACGCGCACCGTCAGCCCGGTGGTGCTTTTCGCATCCTTGCAGGCGTGGCCGACCCGGAAGGTGGCCGCGTAGTCGCTACCGGCGGCGGCGCTGCCTTCGGCCAGGGTGACGTGCGCCGACGCGGCACCGGCAGCCAGCAGGCTGCTGCCCGCAAGAAGGCGAAGGGCGAGATGGGTCAGGTGAGAGTGGTTCATGTCGATGTTCTCCGGGACGAATCAAAGGTCGAAGTGCAACTGCGCGGTGTAGGTGCGTTGCGGATAGGGGTGGAAGTTCCAGTACTGCTCGTTGTTGAGGTTGTCGATGCCGAAGGCAGCCGACCACTGGCGGTTGATCTGGTAGCGCACGCGCACGTCGACCACGAAGTACTTGCTGGCGCCGAAATAGGCATTGCCGTTGACGTCGCTGTTGTCCAGAGTCGAATATTGCTGGCCACTGTAGCGAGCCGCCGCGGTGTATGCCCACCGGTCGCCCTGCCGCCAGGTGGCATAGACGGTGGAGCGCCAGCGCGGCACGCGCGGCTGCCACTTGCCCACGCTGGCCGGGAAGGCGTCGTTGCGCACGATCTTCGAATCGGCAAAGGTCAGGCTGCCGCCGAGTTCCAGGCCCTTGATCCACACGTCCTGTCCGCTGTAGGCCAGCTCGAAGCCGGTGGTGCGCACCTTGTCCACGTTCTGCACTCGCGAGACGACCGGGTTGGTGCCCGCCACCTGCTGGCTGTAGAGCGCGTCCTGCGTGTCCTCGTGGAACAGCGTGGCGCGGGCCAGGCCGTTGCCCAGGTCCTGCTCGGCGCTGAGCTCGCCGGTCCACGTTTTCTCGGGCTTGAGGTTCGGGTCGTTGACGAAGGCCAGCGCGCCGCCCGAAGTGGCGCCATACAGCTCACCCACCGTCGGGTAGCGCACCGCGCGGCCCACCGAGCCCTTGAGCACGGTACGGTCGGTGAGCTGGTAGGCCAGCGCCGCCTTGGGCGAGATGTCGGATTCGCTGCGCTGCGCGTAGTCGAGCCGGCTGCTGGCGGTGGCGCTGACGCCGTCACTGGCGGTCCAGTCTTCCCAGCGCAGGCCCAGCACCGCCTTCCAGCGCGGCGCGAAGGACCAGGCGTCCTGGGCCCAGGCGCTCCAGGTCTCAGTGCGCCCGCCCACGTCGCTGACCAGGCTGCCGGCCGGGCCCGACAGCCAGTTGCCGGCCACGCTGCTCTTGAGGATGCCCAGCTTGTAGGCGTCTCGCCCGATGCCGAAGTCCACGATGTGCGCGCCGCCCGCGCCCTGCGGCCGCCAGGTGCCCTTGGCCGCCAGTGTGTTCCAGCCGGTGCCGCCCTGGTCTTGCAAGGTGCCCGCGCCGCCGGTCGCCGCCTGCGGCAATGCCACGGTGGGCGCGCGCTGCTGGTCGGTGGCGTAGTCGTAGAGGCTCGAGGCCACCTCCCAGTCCCACGTGCCCCCGGTGCGGCTTTTCACCGACAGGCCGTGCATGTAGTGGGTCTGGCTGTCGTCGGTGAGCGCAAAGGCCGTGGGCGCAAGGGTGTAGCGCTGGCCCTCGATGTTGACCGGCCCGCTGTACACCGGCTGGCCGGCGGCGTCGCGCAGGTAGCTTTCCGGACGCCCTTGCGAGCTGTTCTGCCACCAGCCCAGGGTGTAGGTGGCCCGCACGGTGCCCGAAAAGTCGTAGGCGAGCTTGAGCTTGGCATGGTCCTGCACCGAGTGGTACTGGGTTCCGGTGCCCAGGATGTACCAGGGCTGGTTGGTGGTGTTGAGTCCCCGCACGTACCCCGTCACCGGCACCCCGCCGCCACCCGGCACGCCCGAAGCCACGGTGGCGGTGGTGAAGGTCAGCGGCTGCCCCTGGCTGTCGGTGCGGTTCAGGTCGATCCACCACGACCAGTCGCCGCTCTTGCTGCCCAGCGAGGCGCTGGTCTGCCAGCTGTTGTAGGTGGCCTGGGTGTTGTAGAGGCTGTAGGGCTGGGACGAGAAGCCGGCCGACACATGCGCCTCGAGCTGCGTCGGCATGCGCGTGACGTAGTCCACCACGGCGCCGGCCGAATTGCCCGGATAGGCCGCCGAGAAGGGGCCGTACATCACGTCCACCCGCTCGATCTCCTCGGGCGTGACCATGCCCCAGCGCGGCGCGTAGTTGGTGCCGTTGGCAATGCCGTTGCCCAGGTAGTTGGACAGCAGGATGCCGTCCGCATACACCGCCGAGCGCGCACTGTTGCCGGTGCCGGAGGCCCGCGTGGAAAGGATTGCGTGGTTGTAGTCGCCGATGTAGCGCTTGCGCACCAGGAGGCTGGGCAGGTACTTGAGGGCGTCCTCGCTGTCGGTGGCGTTGATGCGCACGTCGATGTCTTCGCGCGTGACGCCCTCGATGGTGGTGGGAATCTGCGTGGGCAGCGAGGTGGGCTGCCCGCCGGTCACCGTGACCACGCCAAGCGACTTGGCGCGCTCGGGCGCATCGGCCGTGCCGGCGCCCGATTGCGCCCAGGCCAGGCCCGGAAAGGCGGCGACCAGCGCCAGCCAGAGCTTTGATTTGTTGTTCAAGGAATTACGCGCTTCGCCGGCGCCATGCCCGGCGCCAGCCTGGTGAAAGGGCCGCAGGCGCCCGCCTTGTCGATCTCAAGGCAGGACGCGGCGGAACTCGTTCAGCAGATCAGGCGAGCGAAGGCGGACCGCGCGCCGGCAGCGGCGCAGCGGTCGCGGCCGCCAGGCGGGCGGCCGGAATGGGCTGGAGCGCGTGGCCCAGCGGCAGCGGATGCGCGAATTGCAGCGCATCGGCCGACGGCGGCGGCGCGCCGGTGAGCACGCACAGCGGGCAGTCCATGTGGCTGGCGCCCAGCTCGCGGGCGCCGTCATCGGTCTTGACCACGACCTTGACCGCACCGGCGCTGGAGCACACCAGCTCCATCTCCTGCGGATTCACCAGCGGCGAGGCCACGGCCACACCCAGCGACAACGCGAACCAAAGCAGCACGAGGCGGCCGATTTGCGTGAGTTGTCGAAAGGGTTTCATGGCCGGGAAATTATCCGCGAATGTTCACAACGATAGACAATGATGCGACAAACGAAACGAAAACTCACATGTCGATCTTCCACCTCGCATTTCATGTCCGCGACCTCGACGAGGCGCGCCGGTTCTATGGCGGTGTCCTGGGCTGCACCGAAGGCCGCAGCACCGACACCTGGGTGGATTTCGACTTCTTCGGCCACCAGATCTCGCTGCACCTGGGCGAGCCCTTTGCCACCACCCGCACGGGCAAGGTGGGCGACGCGATGGTGCCCATGCCGCATTTCGGCCTGATCCTGCAGCTGGACCAATGGAAGGCCATGGCCGAACGGCTGCAGGCTGCCGGCACCGATTTCGTGCTGGCGCCGCAGGTGCGCTTCGAAGGCCAGCCTGGCGAGCAGTGGACCATGTTCTTCTGCGACCCCTTCGGCAACCCGATCGAGGTCAAGGGCTTTCGCTCGCTGTCCAGCGTCTACGCCAGCTGAGGTGCCGGGCGGAAAAACATGAAGCATCTTGCTGCCGGTGTCCTGATGGCCTTGGCATGCGCAGCGGCGTCCGCGCAGCCGCGCCAGACATGCGAGCTCGACGGACGACCTGTGCAGCTCACCGACCCGGCCAGCACCGCAGGCAAGAGCGGCGTGCTGCGCTGCAAGGACCCGGCCACGGGCCGCGTGCTGCGCGAATCCACCTACGACAGCGGCCAGGAACTGGGCCTGGCCCGCACCTTCCACCCCGACGGCAAGCTGCGCCGCGCGGTCTTCCGGGCCGAGCCCGGCGGCGAGCGCGCCGTGGCCGAATTCAGCGCGCGCGGCCAGCTCACCTTCCTGCGTTGCGCCGACAAACCCCTGCTGGATCCCGCGGTGGACGACAAGCGGCTGTGCGGCTTCAACAAGACGCCCTCCGCGGTCGAGCTGTTCGACGACAACGGCGTGCTGCGCTCGCGCCTGGTCTATCTCAACGGCCGCCGCCAGCGCGCAGAAAGCCTCTATGACAACGGCAAGGTGGCCTCGGTGGAGGAGACCAACGGCAGGCAGCGCATCGAAAGGCAGTTCTCCTCGGCCGGCGTCAAGCGGCGCGAAACGGTTTCCGTGGCGCTCGAGCGCGGCCGCCTGGTGCAGCAGCAGACGCTCGAATACTCGGAGCGGGGATGGCTGGTTCGCGAGCAGCGCTGGGATCCCAACGGCGATCCGGTGCGCGACGACACCTACTACACGCAGAACGGCCAGCCCAAGTACAAGCAGGCCTTCAGCGGCAACGGATCCGAACGCGTGGTGGACATCGTCGAATATTTCGAGAACGGCCAGCGCTCGGCCGAAGGGCGCTTCTCGGCGCCCCTGCACGCGCCGCTGCTGCCGGTGGGCCTGCATCGGCGCTTCAATGACCGCGGCACGGTAATTGCGGAAATGAAATACGACGGCAAGGGCCGGCTGGTGGACGAACGCCGCTGGGACGACGCCGGCCAGCTGCTGGGCCGCG
>JAFECZ010000739.1 GCA_018241905.1 Pseudomonadota bacterium | reverse complement strand
CATGCAGGCTCGACATCAGGAACGACCACAGCGCCATGCCCACGCGCCCCGCCGGCGCCTTCACCGCCTTGGGCGCGCGCCGCCAGAAGCGCACGCCCAAGGAAAGCAGGAACAGCGCCCCGACAGTGCACTGAACCAGCGTCCTGCTCACCGACAGGCCAGCCACCACCAGCGCCGCCACCAGCCCCACCGAGGCGAAATGCCCCAGCCCGATGGGCCACAGCGCCCGCAGCGCATGCCGTCGGTCGCCGGACTGCAGGCCCGAGGCAGCGGCGAGCATCCAGCCCGTCGCCGGGTTCAGGCCATGCAGCGCGCCCAGCCCCGCAATCGCCAGCCACGGCCAGAGTTCCGCCGCCATGACACGTCCCCTTGCCCCGCGCAGCAAGTTCCGGCGAAGCCCGTCACGCCTTTGCGTGGCAGCAGGCGTCGGCACTGCCTCCTGCGGCAATCGAAGCGGGCTTGCTCACCGGCGGCGTCTCGTAGCGGTCGTGATGACGCACCCAGTCCATCGCCCAGTTGGGATTGCGCTCGTCCCGGCCCTTGGGCGTCAGGTCCAGCAGGTCGTAGGTGCCCATCATCACTTCCACCCCGCGGCCATAGGTCGAGTAGGTGTGATAGACCGTGCCCACGTCGTCCTTGAAGAACACGCTCACGCCCGGCGCCTCGTCGCCCGGAAAGGCCTGCACCGTGTAGTTGTAGGGCACCTCGCCGGACGCCACCTGCTGCGGCGAGAAACTCACGCCGAAGTCCTCGTTGAAATCGCTGCCATGGGCCGACACCCACTTGAAGTCCCAGCCCATGCGGCGGCGAAAGCGCTCGATCTGCGCCAGCGGCGCGCGCGACACCACCAGCAGCGTCGTGTCCCGATGCGCCAGGTGAATCTGCATGCCGCTGCTCAGGTGATCCGACATGAAGGAACAGCTCGGGCAGCCCTGCTCCCAATCCGGCCCCAGCATGAAGTGCTGCACCACCAGCTGGTGCCGCCCGTCGAACAGCTCGGCCAGCGTGCGCCTGCCTTCCGGCGCGTCGAACACGTAGTTCTTCTTGATGTGCACCCACGGCAGCGCACGCCGCTCGCGGGCGATCTGGTCGCGCAGGCGCGTCAGCTCCTTCTCGTGCGCCAGCAGCGACTTGCGCGCGGCCAGCCAGCGGTCTTCCGGCACCACGGGGTGGTCGGCCGAGATCGGTTCCTTCTGTGCAATGGCGATGCTCATGATCAGACTCCTTGCTTCGTTTGCGCCGCGACACGTGCGGCCCGTTTTTGCGGACGCCGGATGGCGCGGACCTTGCCGCTGGTGCCGCCGCCCGCGTAGAACAGCCCGGCGCCATCGGACTCCAGCCCGCTCACGCCGGTGCCTGCCGGCATCTGCAGCCGCTCGAGCACGGCGCCGCTGGCCGGGTCGATGCGGCGGATCTCGCTCTCTTCGGCTTCCCAGGTGCCGTGCCACAACTCGCCGTCGACCCAGGTGACGCCCGTGACAAAGCGGTTGGATTCGATGGTGCGCTTCACCGCCCCCGTGTCGGGGTCGATCTGGTGGATCTTGCGGTCGCGGTACTCGCCCACCCAGAGGCTCCCCTCGGCCCAGGTCAGCCCCGAGTCGGCGCCCTTGCCCGGCGCGGGAATCGAGTGCAGCACCCGGCCGGTGGCCGGGTCGATCTTGTCGATGCGCGCCTCGGCGATCTGGTAGAGATGCTTGCCGTCGAAGGCGGTGCCCGCGTCGCCCGGGCAATCGAGCGTGCGCTCCGCCTGGCCGGTGGCCGGATCGAAAGCCACCAGGGTCGGGCCGGTGGACGCCCACACGCGGTGCCCGTCATGCGTCACGCCATTGATCTTGTT
>JAFECZ010000738.1 GCA_018241905.1 Pseudomonadota bacterium | reverse complement strand
AACGCAACATGAACGTGTAGCGAATGCTACATGCGAGGCCCGGTCCTTGCAAGACTGCGTCGCAACAACTTTCGAGATCGCCCCGATGACCGAACAGCAACGGCCTTTTGCTGCCGAGCAGCAGCGCGGGCAGTTCGGTGGAACGAGGCAGTGCGCTGGGGCGCAGCCACGTGGGGAGCTGAGATTCGTGCGCGGCCAGGCTCCCTGGAGGGGGAATCGTGGGAAATGTTGTTCATCAATGTTCTGGCCGGAGAAATGTGTGACAGCGATTTCTTTTTGCTCAGAAATTGAGGCTGAATATTGAAATTAATTCCTTTTGGCTAGCGAGAAAATTTATCCAATTGTTTGCGTCAAATAGATTCATGAATCATTTTGACGAGATTTGTCGAATGGTGGCGAGCGTAAATGTCAAAGATTTCAAATTCATATGGAACGACTGGCGCGCGAGTCAATACCCCCTCTTCCAACGAGGCGAATGAACGAATTTTCCTTTAACGACAATGTATTATCCGCGCGACTTTTGCGCTGAGGCGCGAAGGTTAATTCACTTATTTTGATATTCAGGGAAAATTGTGATTCAAAATCCTCCAAATACCAATCTATCTTTCGAGTACGCAAACAATCCATCAGATATCGGCGAGGCGCTCTTGACCCAGCCGATTCTTGGCCCCGCCGGAGCCTTGTTGCCGACATGGTGCATGCGGCCTGATTTGCCGCTTTCTATCGGCACCGGCTACCAATACGCCGCGAATCTTTATTCGAGCTACGAGCCGGGCGTGCTGGGTACGGCATTGCCCCAGACGTACCTTCAAAACCTGGACAACATCAACTGGCTGCTCAACTACTACCGCAGCGGCAGCGACCCCGCGTTGACGCCCACCCAGGTGCAGACCTCGATCTGGGAACTGATGCACCAGGTGGGCACCACGTCGACCCTGACCCAGCTGGCGCTGCTCAATGACGGGTACGTGCCCGATGCCGGCGAAACGCTGGCGGTGGTGGTCGACCCGGTGCGCGCCGACGGCACGCACGACCAGGCCACCATCATCGAGACCAAGGCCGCGAAGCTGGGCGACCATGTCTGGCACGACAGGGATCTGGATGGCATCCAGGACGCGGGCGAAGAAGGAATTGCCGGCGCCACCGTGGAACTGGTGCGCGACGCCAATGGCGACGGTCAGATCACCAACGACGAAATCCTGGCCAAGACCACCACCGACACCAACGGCAACTACAGCTTCAAGGGCCTCACCCCGGGGCTGGACTACCAGGTGCTGTTCGTGTCGCCCGACGGCTACGACGCGGCCAGCCCTCGCCAATCCGACGGCAGCAGCGCCTCGGGCGTCAACAGCGACGGGCGACTGTCGGACGTGATCGTGCTCAAGCCGGGCGAGTACAACGCCACGATCGACTCGGGCTTCTACAAGTACGCCGCACTCGGCGACCGCGTCTGGCTGGACAACAACGCCAACGGCATCCAGGATGCCGGCGAAGCCGGGCGCGCCAACGTGCAGGTCGAGCTGTACAGCGTGAAGGACGGCCAGCCCGGCGCGCTGCTGGACACGCAATTCACCGACGCCAACGGCAACTACCACTTCACGCATCTGCAGCCCGGCGACTACGTGGTGAAGTTCACTGCTCCCGACGGCACGGTGCTCACCACCAGCAACGCGGGTACCGACGACGCTACCGATTCGGACGCAGACACCGGCACGGGCTTCACCGGCGTCTACCACCTGAGCTCCGGCGAGGACAACATCACCGTGGACGCCGGCATCAAGCCCGAGGCCCCGAATCTGGTCAGCGACAACGTCACCCTTTGCGAAGACCGCTCCGCAACCT
>JAFECZ010000737.1 GCA_018241905.1 Pseudomonadota bacterium | reverse complement strand
TGCCGAAGATCGCGCTGCCCGCTACGAAAGTGTCGGCGCCGGCATCGGCGACTCGGCGAATGTTGTCGACCTTGATGCCGCCGTCTACCTCGAGCCGGATGCTGCGCCCTGTCATATCGATAAGGCGCCGCGCGCGCTCGATCTTGCGCAAGGCGCCGTCGATGAAGGCCTGGCCGCCGAATCCCGGGTTCACGCTCATCACCAACACCAGGTCAACTTTGTCGATGACCCACTCCAGCAGGTCCAGTGGCGTGGCAGGGTTGAACACCAGGCCGGCCTGGCAGCCCATGCTCTGAATCAATCCGAGCGTGCGATCTACATGAGCCGAGGCCTCCGGGTGGAAGCTGATGAGATTGGCTCCGGCCTCGGCAAAGGCCTGCGCCAGCACATCCACGGGCTCCACCATGAGGTGCACGTCCAGCGGCACTGCGGTGCCGTCTTCGCGCTGGCAGTGCGGCTTGATGGCCTGGGCCACCGCAGGACCGATAGTGAGGTTGGGTACGTAGTGGTTGTCCATCACATCGAAATGGATCCAGTCCGCGCCCGCGGCGATCACCTTGCGCACCTCTTTGCCGAGGCATGCAAAGTCGGCCGACAGTATCGAAGGTGCGATGCGGTACATGGGCTGCCTTTAGTCGGTCCAGCGTTCCGGTTCCGGCTTGGCGGTGGGGTGGCTGTGCACGGTGTAGCGGATCGTGCGGCCCTCGACCTCCTGGCGCGCCAGGCTGAAGCCGGGTTCGTCCTTCGGCCGGTTGACCACGAAGCTCATCGCGATCGACTCGATGCCGCGCGTGGCGTCGAAGGCCATCAGGCGGATGTAGTGGCCGGGGAAGGTCTTGCGGCAATCGTTGACTTCCTGCAACACGCCAGCGGCGTCCTTCAGGTCGAACATGGGCATGCCGAACATTTCCCAGTAGGTGTTGCGCGGATGCGGATCGTCGGTGTACTCGACGCTCCAGGCGTAACCCTTGCTCAGGCCGTACTCGACCTGCGCTGCGATCTCGGCATCGGTCAGGTCGGGCAGGAAGCTGAACTGGCCTTGGGTCACGCGGCCGGTGGGGTTGGTCATCATGGTGAAAGCTCCTTGGTTCCTTGGTGTCGGTCAGGCAACGCCGGGGGTCACGGCGTAGTCGCTGGTGTCGGTGGACGTGTAGTTGAAGCTGACCTCGCCCCAGGTATCGAGCGCCTGCTTGAGCGGGGTGCAGAACTGGGCGGCTTTGCGCAGGATCTCGGGGCCTTCGTTCTTGATGTCCTTGCCCTCGTTGCGAGCCTTGACCATGGCCTCGAGCGCCACACGGTTGGCCACGGCGCCGGCCTGGATTCCGCCGGGGTGGCCGATGGTTCCGCCACCAAACTGCAGGATCACGTCGTCGCCGAACAGGTCGATCAGTTGATGCATCTGACCGGCGTGGATGCCTCCGGAGGCCACCGGCATCACCTTCTTCATGTCGCACCAGTCCATGTCGAAGAACAGGCCCCGCGGCAGGTCGGTCCGCGTGTAAGCATCGCGGCAAACGTTGTAGTAGCCCTGCACGGTGAGCGGGTCGCCTTCCAGCTTGCCCACGGCGGTGCCGGTGTGCATGTGGTCCACGCCGGCCAGGCGCAGCCACTTGGCGATGACCCGGAAGCTCACGCCGTGGTTCTTCTGCCGCGTGTAGGTGCCGTGTCCCGCGCGATGCAGGTGCAACACCATGTCATTGCGCCTGCACCATTCGCCCAGGGACTGGATGCAGGGCCAGCCGACGATGAGGTCGATCATGATCACGACGCTGCCCAGGCTCTTGGCGAACTCGGCGCGCTCGTAGATCGCCTCCATGGTGCCGGCGGTGACGTTGAGGTAGCTGCCCTTG
>JAFECZ010000736.1 GCA_018241905.1 Pseudomonadota bacterium | reverse complement strand
AGCAGGTGATGGAACTGGTAGACGAATCCCAGGTGCCGGTTGCGCAGGCGCCCCTGCTCGGCGGCATCCACGTGGGCCAGGTCCTTGCCGTGCAGTTCCACCGTGCCGGACGTGGGTGCGTCCAGCCCGCCCATCAGGTGCAGCAGCGTGCTCTTGCCCGAGCCCGACGCGCCCACTATGGCCAGCGTTTCGCCGGCGTTCACGTCCAGGTCCACGCCGTGCAGCACCGTGAGGTCGATGCGGCCCTCGTGATAGCGCTTGGCGAGGCCGCGCACGCGCAGCACCACGCCCTGGGCCTTCTTGCCGCTTGCGGGTTCACTCATAGCGCAGGGCCTCCGCCGGGTTGACGCGGCTCGCGCGCCAGCTCGGATACAGCGTGGCGGCAAAGGCAAGGATGAGCGAGATGACGGTGATGGGAACGATGTCCGATTGCTGCGGGTCGCTGGGCATGCGGCTGATGAGGTAGATGTCCTTGGGCAGGAAGCTGGCGTGGAAAAGCCGTTCGAGGAAAGGCACGATCACGTCGATGTTGTAGGCGATGCCCAGGCCGAGCAGCAGCCCGCCCAGCGTGCCGATCACGCCCACCATGGCGCCCTGCACGACGAAGATGCCCATGATGCTGCGCGGGCTGGAGCCCAGCGTGCGCAGGATGGCGATGTCGGCGCGCTTGTCGGTCACCGTCATCACCAGCGTCGAGACCAGGTTGAAGGCCGCCACCGCCACGATCAGCGTGAGGATGATGAACATCATGCGTTTTTCCACCTGCACCGCGGCGAACCAGGTGCGGTTCTGGCGCGTCCAGTCGCGGATGAGGAAGGAGCCCGGCAGCGTTACCGCCAGCTCGTCGGCCACCTGGCGCGCCTGGTGCAGATCCTTGAGCTTCAGGCGGATGCCGCTGGGCCCTTCCAGCCGGAACACCTTGGCCGCATCCTGCACGTGGACCATGGCCAGCGCCGAGTCGTACTCGTAGTGGCCCGAATCGAAAGTGCCCACCACCTTGAACTGCTTCAGGCGCGGCACCACGCCGGCCGGCGTGACCTGCCCGCCCGGGGCGATGAGCGTGACGGTGTCGCCTTGCTGCACATACAGCGAGCGCGCCAGGTCGCCGCCCAGCACGATGCCGAATTCGCCGGGCACCAGCCGGTCGAGCGCGCCCTTGTTGGCCATGGTGGCGATATCGGTGACCTGCGGCTCCAGCGTGGGCTCGATGCCGCGCACCAGTACGCCCTTCATGTCTTCGCCGCGCGCCAGCAACGCCTGCGCGCCGATGAAGGGCGCGGCGCCCACCACCTGCGGGTTCTTCCTGGCGGCGGCGGTGATGGCGTCGATGTCCTGCAGCGCCTGGCCGTCGCGCGAGAAGATCTCGATGTGCGAGACCACGCCCAGCATGCGGTCGCGCACTTCCTTCTGGAAGCCGTTCATGACCGACAACACGATGATCAGCGCCGCCACGCCCAGCGCAATGCCGAGCATCGAGACGCCGGAGATGAAATTGATGAAGCCGTTGCGCCGCGTGGCCCGCCCTGCGCGCGTGTAGCGCCAGCCCAGCTGCAACTCGTAGGGAAGTTTCATTTCAACGAATACCCGGCACGCCGGCCGCGGGGTGAGTCAATCGGGGAATTGTGGCATCCCGGACAATAGGCCCATGCCTGCATCGGTGCCCGCCAGTTCTCCCCATCTCCTCATCGCCTTCGCCGGCCGCGGCACGCCGGCCATCCGCGCCGCCCTGCCGTCGCTGCAGCTGCCGAACCTGCAGCGCCTGCTCGCCCGCCTCCAACCCGCTGGCGAAGACGCGCGGGACGAGTCCACCCTGTCGCCGCCGCACGAGCGGGCGCTGGCCTCGGCACTGGGCCT
>JAFECZ010000735.1 GCA_018241905.1 Pseudomonadota bacterium | reverse complement strand
CAGCGCGAAGAAGTCTCGGAAGAGCGCATGGTCGATGCGCCCGAAATGCTGGGCCAGGCCCCGGCCATGCAGGACGTGTTCCGTGCCATCGGCCGGCTGTCCCAGAGCAACGTCACGGTGCTGATCACCGGCGAGTCCGGCTCCGGCAAGGAGTTGGTGGCGCGCGCGCTGCACAAGCATTCGCCGCGCGCCAATGGCCCCTTCGTGGCCATCAACACCGCGGCCATTCCCAAGGACCTGCTGGAGTCGGAGCTGTTCGGCCACGAGCGCGGCGCCTTTACCGGCGCGCAGACCATGCGGCGCGGCCGCTTCGAGCAGGCCGAGGGCGGCACGCTGTTCCTGGACGAGATCGGCGACATGCCTTTCGACCTGCAGACCCGCCTGCTGCGCGTTCTGTCGGATGGCCACTTCTACCGCGTGGGCGGACACAACGCCGTGAAGGCCAACGTGCGCGTGATTGCCGCCACCCATCAGGACCTGGAGCAGCGCGTGAAGGTCGGCGGTTTCCGCGAAGACCTGTTCCATCGCCTCAACGTCATCCGCCTGCGCCTGCCGGCGCTGCGCGAGCGGCGCGAGGACGTGCCCGCGCTCACGCGCCACTTCCTGCAGCAAAGCGCCAAGCAGCTGGGCGTTGACCCCAAGCGCATTTCCGATGCCGCGCTGGCGCAGTTGTCGGCCTTCGGCTTTCCGGGCAATGTGCGGCAGCTGGAGAACATCTGCCACTGGCTGACGGTGATGGCGCCCGCCCAGTTGATCGAGCCCAAGGACCTGCCGCCCGAAGTGCTGGGAGGCGGCGAGGTGGCAATGCCCGGCTCGGCCCCGGCCGGCATCGGCCATGCGCCGGACGGGATCGAGCGCGAGGCGGTGCGCGCCGAAGTGCCCGCGTCCGGTTCAGGCGCTGCGCCCTTGCCGGTGGGCCCGGCCGGCGGCACGCCCGTGCCGGCTTCTTCGTCCTCGTGGGAGAGCGGCCTGGAGCAGGAGGCGCAGGCGCTTCTGGCCGCCGGGCGTCATGACGTGTGGGATGCGCTCACGCGCCGCTTCGAGTCTCGCCTGATCCTGACGGCGCTGGCCAACACGCGTGGCCGCCGCATCGAGGCAGCGCAGAAGCTCGGAATCGGCCGCAACACCATCACCCGCAAGATTGCCGAGCTGCATCTCGATCGCGACGCGACCGACTGATTGACTGATCGATTGATGGCTGGAGTTCAGCGGCTGCGCTGGCCCTTGGTCAGCGTGTCGAGCTGGAACTTGCCGCTGCGATCCCACAGCCAGGTTTCGACGTAGGTATGGGCGCCCACGCCGGCCGGCGGCGCGGGCAGCGGCGATGCGTCCATGACCAGCTGCGCGATCATCGGCGGCACCTCGGGCGCATGCGACGGTATGCGGCTGAAGGTTACTTTCTTCACGGTGCCGTCGGCATTGACGTGCGTCTCGACCACCACCACCGCATACACCAGGGGCGGGATCTTGCCGGGATAGATGCGCGAGGGGTACTTCTTGTAGATCGCATTCGCGCCAACCCTGCGGTAGGCCTTGACGGCGGGTGTCTGGAAGCTGATGGTTTCGGCTTCGACGCCGGGCACTTCGTCGGTCTTGCCGGCGGGCGTGCCTGCGTCGCCCGCGCCGGGCTTGATGGCTTCGCAAGCGGCGAGGCCAACGGCGAGCACCAGCGCGCAGGGAAGAAGAAGTAAGTGGCGGCAGTTCTCGGTGCGCTTCATCGTGTGGGCATTCTGCGCCGGGCGCAATTGCTTGAACACCGGTTCAACTTCCTTTTCTTCAGAGCTCCAGGATCACCGGCGCGTGGTCGCTCGGCTTGGCCCACTTGCGCGGCACCCGGTCGATGACGCAGCTCTTCA
>JAFECZ010000734.1 GCA_018241905.1 Pseudomonadota bacterium | reverse complement strand
CGATTTCGGGTTCCGTTTCTGTGTTCAGGCCGACTTTCTTCTCAGCTCGGCGCGAGAGGACATACAGGCAGCTCGTCCTTGGAACATCGCGCTGCGCGACGCCGTCGCCCCGGCCTTTGTGGCCAGCCTGGAGCAGTTCCGGGTACGACCTGCACTGGCACGAACATTCCTTCAGTACCTGCCGCGCAAACAGGAGGTATCCCACAGCTTCTTTGCGCCCGTCGTCCAACAGACGCTGAACGCACTGATGCAGTCCGAATGCATTCTTTGCGCGACCGGGCAATGGCGCAGACCCTCGCATGTCATGACCGCCTCCGCAGCCTTTCAACAGCTCGTGCCCGCCGAGCAAGCATGGAAGCTCTATGGCAAGGACTATCCGGCGACCGATTTCGAGGTCGATCAAGCCACGCTGAAAACCCTCGGGTGCGAAGCCTTGACCTTCAGCGACATCGTGCAACTATTCACCGACCATGGAGCTTGGGTGCACGAGCAGGGAACGGCATGGCTTGTACAGTGCTACCGATACCTGGCGAGCCTGCAGCGCCAGCATCTGCTTGATGCAGACCTCCGCGCCGCGCCGTGCGTTCCCGTTCATGGTGGCGCCCTGCACGTGCCTAGCGAGCGAACCGTGTTCTTCCCACTGGCAGATGGCAAAACCTTCGGCTTTGAGAAGGCCCTGCTGATCCTCGACGCGCCTTTCGCACAGGCCATCGCTGCGCAGGATCAGGCCTCCGATGCGGCCGCAATTAGGGCGCTGCTGCACGATCTCGGCGTGCGCATACCTGAACCCTATGCGCTGATCATCGACGACATCCTGCCCGCGCACCAGGGCACCCGATGGCAGGACTCTGAGTTCGAAGCACTGATGGGCCATGTCCGCTACGTCAAGGAAAAGCTCGACGACTATCTGGCCTCGGCGGCCAAACGAGGTGTCCAGGAAGCCGCGGCCCTGGAAACGCTGCGCAAAGGACTGCGGCTCAAGACCAAGAAGCACGAAGGCGCGCAATGGTGGTTTCAGCATGCCGACGAGGTGTACCTCGGGCGCGAATACCTGCCCGAATTCGACATCGAAGGTCTACTCGGGAAGGAACTGGACCCGTTGCGATTGGTGTCGCCGGACTACCTCCCGGAGGATCTGCTCAGGCTCGATGCTCTGGATCGAGCCGCGGCAATAGCCGGCTGGAGGGAGTTCTTCCTTCGCCTGGGTGCCAACGGCTCACCGCGCCTTTTGACTGGCGTGAACACGGCAGCATGCAGCGCCGAACTTGATAAGCTGCTTTCTTCGGAAAGCGCCTCAGTTCGCCGCCAGACCTTGGAGTGCCTGGACCGCCATTGGGACCAGTACAGCCGCCATGCAACGCACACGCTCGCCTTGCGGCCTGGAAAGCGCTTCTATACGGCATTCGCGAGCGCGCTGCGCGCCACGATTGCCCCCACCCGTCAGAAGCGGAGCGTCGCACTGCAAGAGTCGTACTATGCGAACGACGCCGTGCGTGACATCTTCGGAAGCTCACCGACGTACGTCGATGCGGAGCTGAAAGACGAAGGCTTTCTCGACACCTGCGGCATCGTGCACCGCGTCGATGCTGACGCGTGCATCAAGCGGCTCAAGCAGATCAAGACGTCCGACAGGCCTTCTACAGCGCAGGTTCGACCGTTGTACCGGCAGCTCGATCGGCTATCCGAGCATCACGCGGCCAGCGGCTTGCGCGAGGCCTTTGACGAGCACGCGCTCGTCCTGACGCGCCATCCAGAATCGCCATGGAGACGCCCGGATGAAGTGGTCTGGTCATCGCCGGGCGAGTTTCTGTCGTGGCACCATCCCGTTCTGAACGCGCAGTACCCCGAACTGCAAGGTT
>JAFECZ010000733.1 GCA_018241905.1 Pseudomonadota bacterium | reverse complement strand
CGCCTTCACGGTGAACATGATGCTGTCCATGCGCACGGGCGGAAAAACCATCCTCATTCCGAATCCGCGCGACATTGCCGCGACGCTCAAGGAGCTCTCGAAGCACACCTTCCACAGCTTCCCGGCGGTGAACACGCTGTTCAACGGGCTGGCCAACCACCCCGACTTCAATACCGTCAACTGGAAGAACCTGAAGGTCTCGGTGGGCGGCGGCATGGCCGTGCAAAGCGGCGTGGCCAAGCTGTGGCTGGACAAGACCGGCTGCCCGATCTGCGAGGGCTACGGCCTGTCGGAAACCTCGCCCTCGGCCAGCTGCAATCCGGTCACGAGCAAGGAATACACCGGCACGATCGGCCTGCCCCTGCCCAGCACTTTCATGAAGCTGCTGGACGACGCGGGCAACGAAGTGCCGGCGGGCCAGGCCGGCGAAATTGCCATCAAGGGTCCGCAGGTAATGGCCGGCTACTGGCAGCGTCCGGACGAGACCGCCAAGGTCATGACCGCCGACGGCTACTTCAAGACCGGCGACATCGGCATGGTGGACGAGCGCGGCTACTTCCGCATCGTCGACCGCAAGAAGGACATGATCATCGTCAGCGGTTTCAACGTGTATCCGAACGAGATCGAAGACGTGGTCTCGCAGATTCCGGGCGTGCTGGAATGCGCGGCCGTCGGCGTGCCGGATGCCAAGACGGGCGAGGGCATCAAGCTGGTGATCGTCAAGAAGGATTCCGCGCTTACCGAGCAGGACGTGCGCGACTTCTGCCGGGCCAACCTCACGGGCTACAAGCAGCCTCGGCTGATCGAGTTCCGCACCGAGCTGCCCAAGACGCCGGTCGGCAAGGTCCTGCGGCGCGAATTGCGCTGATCGCTCACCGCGCCGTTCGCGTGCGGCAATAGGGGTTCTGCCGGGAGCGCATCCCGGCATTGCTCTTGCATATTCGCGCCCAATGCTCCGATTCTTCCTGACTCGAGCGAGTCTGCTCGTGCCGACTTTCATCGGCATGACGCTGCTCGCCTTCTTCCTGATCCGGCTGGTGCCGGGCGACCCCATCGAGACGCTGGCCGGCGAACGCGGCATCGACCCCGCGCGCCACGCGGTGCTGCTCAAGGAATACGGGCTGGACAAGCCCCTGCTCGCGCAATACGGCATCTACATCGGCCGCGTGCTGCATGGCGACCTGGGCAAGTCGGTGATCACGCAGGAGCCGGTGATCCGCGAATTCCTGGCGCTGTTCCCGGCCACGGTGGAGCTGGCGCTGTGCGCCATCCTGTTCGCACTGATCGTGGGCATTCCCGCCGGAATCGTCGCGGCGGTGCGACGAAATTCCCTGTTCGACCATGGGGTGATGGCGACATCGCTCACGGGCTACTCGATGCCCATCTTCTGGTGGGGCCTGCTGCTGATCCTGTTCTTTTCGGTGCAGCTGGGCTGGACGCCGGTGTCGGGCCGCATCGCGGTGCAGTACTACGTGGAGCCGGTCACCGGCTTCCTGCTGGTCGATACGCTGCTGTCGGACGACAAGGCCGCCTTCTGGTCGGCGCTGCAGCATCTCATCCTGCCGGCCATCGTGCTGGGCACCAATCCGCTGGCGGTGGTGGCGCGCATGACGCGCTCGGCCATGCTCGAGGTGCTGGGCGAGGACTACATCCGCACCGCGCGCGCCAAGGGCCTGTCGAAGATGCGCGTGGTGGGCCTGCACGCACTGCGCAACGCCATGATCCCCGTCGTGACCGTGATCGGCCTGCAGGTGGGGCAGCTGTTTACCGGCGCCATCCTCACCGAAACCATCTTCTCGTGGCCGGGCGTTGGCAAGTGGCTCATCGAGGCCATCGGCCGGCGCGACTACCCGGTGCTGCAGGG
>JAFECZ010000732.1 GCA_018241905.1 Pseudomonadota bacterium | reverse complement strand
CGTGATGCTCGACAGCCTGCGCAATCGCGGCTTCGACGTTCATGCCATCGAGAAGTTCGGGCACGACCCCAAGTACCCGGTCACCGACAACTGGCCGCACCTGGTGCAGCAACTGGCCGACTTTGCGCGCGAGCGCGCAGACTTTGCCGGCGGCCCGGTGTTCCTTGTGGGACATTCGCTGGGCGGGTTCCTGAGCCTGATGTGCGCGGCGCGCCATCCCGAGCTGGCGCGCGGCGTGGTGCTCATCGATTCGCCCATCCTGGGCGGCTGGCGCGCCGGCGCGCTGGAGCTGACCAAGCTCACGCCGCTCATGAAGAGCATCACGCCCGGCACCATCAGCCGCAAGCGCAAGAACGTCTGGGAGCACCGCGAGGCGGTGTTCGAGCATTTCCGCAGCAAGAAGGCCTTTGCCAACTGGGACGAGCGCGTGCTGCGCGACTACGTCGAGCACGGCACCTTCGACGCCGAGGATTCGCGGCTCTTGAGCTTCGACCGCGACGTGGAAACCGCCATCTACGAAACCCTGCCGCACAACCTGAGCGGGCTGCTGCGCAAGCACCCGCTCAAGTGCAAGGCCGCCTTCATCGGTGGGCGCCAGTCGGTGGAGATGAAGCGCGTGGGCCTGACGATGACGCAGCAGGTTACCAAGGGCCGCATGACCATGCTGGACGGCACGCACCTCTTTCCCATGGAAAAGCCCCTCTCCACCGCTGCCGCGGTCGAGGCCTCGCTGCGCAACCTGCTCTAGCCAGCGAGAGAGAGAGAGAGCGCGCTCCGGCGGCGTCAGAAGGCGTGCGCCATGCCCACGCCGTACATGCTGCGGTTGTCGTCGCCAGGCAAGCGCTTGGCGGCCACGTCCGCATACACGCTGGTGCGCTTGGAAAATGCATAGGACACACCGGTGCCGATGGTGCGCTGCGCCTGCACGCCATCCAGGTCCATGCGGCCCCAGCCGCCCCGCAAGGTAACGCGGCCCAGCACGTACTGCACGCTGAGCGTCAGCACCTTGGCCACCGACGAAGAGGCCAGCGCCTTGCTGCGGTCCCAGGCGCCGTACACGCTCAGCTCGCCCAACGTGCCGCGCAGGCCGGCGAAGGAATCGGTATCGCCGTTGCTGTTGCGCTCGTGCGCCAGCATGGCGGCCCAGCGCTCGCTGTCGTAGTTGAGTGAAACACCCCAGGGCTGCACCAGTGAATCGACGGTGCCGCCGGGCAGGCCCCGCACGCTCTCGTTGGCCGCGGTGCTCAGGTGCACGGCAAAGCCGTTGAAGCTCGGCGAGTCGTAGAACACGCCGTTGTTCAGGCGCCCGTATTCCGGCGTGCCGTCGGCGTTGCCGCGCGGATCCGTGGGGTAGTTGTAGTGCCAGATGTCCCAGGCGGGCGAGGCAATGCGGTCGAAGTTGCCCCAGGCATCGAACTTCCAGTCCTGGCTTTCCATGGCGTCGAGCGCTCGGCCCAGGCGGACGCTGCCCAGCGCGCCCCTGAGGCCAACCGTGGATTCGCCATGGAAGAAGGGCTTGCCTGCCTGCTCGAGCTGCCCGGTGTCCGACTCGAAGCGCATGTTCAGCGCAAAGGTGGCGGCCAGGCCGCCGCCCAGGTCCTCGGTACCGCTGAACGCAAGGTTGCTGCGCTGGATGGGCCCCAGCTGCCAGGTCTTGTGGGTGTCGCGGTACAGGCCGATGTCGATCAAGCCGTCGATCTGGAGGCCCGATTGCGCCATGGCGCCGGTTGTTGCCAGGAATAGCAAGGGCACGGCCACGGCCGGTGATGGGCGCATCGTTCTGTCCTCCCTGATGTGCGCGGTTTGTGACCGCGATCATCGCTGACCCCGCGCATGTAACCAAGTTGTCCTGCCGCGCGAACTAGCAGGCAACTGCGAT
>JAFECZ010000731.1 GCA_018241905.1 Pseudomonadota bacterium | reverse complement strand
GTCGATTGGCCAAGGCAGCGCGTGAAGATGCATCTCCCGCGTTATCACCGTCGAGCCATGCCTCTCGAACGGCTGCAAGCTGTCTTGGACGATGAGCGTGAGCGAGTTGCTGGCACTGTACAGCGCTCTATCAAGGCTCGGGACACCATAGCCGCAATGCCTTAGCAGGCGCCGAATGCTTGTCTGATTGCGAACACCGCCAGGCAAGTAAGCATTCAACATAGGCTGCGTCCACCGCGCAGAGTGAACCATGATTGCCCGCACGGCCTCTGGCCAGAGCTGTGGATATTCCACTTGAATCTTCGCGGCCATGCCAGCAGCCAAGGCGGAAGCCGCGCTCGTTGCCCAGCTCAATGAAAAGAGCTGGTCATGCGGCTGATGTCCAGTGGTGAGCAAACACAGGCTGTCCATGCGGGAGATGAAGCCCGTGCCATCTTGAGCCAGATTTCCACCCTCCATGACAAGGTCCGGCTTGAACGGCCAACCCTTGTCCCATCCGTTGGATGTCGAGGTATAGGGGCTCAAACCGCCCGCAGTAGCGATCGGCGCATACTGATCCGCGTAAGGCTCCGACATGGTCGTGAGTTGCGTGTAGGCTCCGACCGTCAGCGCATTCCAAGCTTGCCCGGGATCGTGAATCAGGCTCTCCGAGAGGGAGTCAGGATACGCCGCCGCGGCCGAATCGTCGGTGTTCCCAGCGCACAGCACGAACAGCCGAGGGGTTTCGCCTTGCCCGTCGTAGTCGCAGGCCAGCCGATCGATCTCTGAAGACCATGAAGAAGGTCTTCCCTTGTCGCGTCCATCAGTTGACGAGACGGCCATGGAAAACACGCGCTTTCGCCACGGATCGGAAATCTCGACGCGCGCAGTCGCCTCCGCAGTAATCGCTCCGTAGGACTCGCCCTCGTTGTCGTTCGCGCCCCTGAGCACCTTGACTGACTCGAGTCGATGGCCGACGACGATTGGGCCGGCATCCTGCAGGCGCCCCGAAAGGTCACCCAACAATGCGAGCCCAGCCAGCTCGGTTCCATGACCGTGTCCGTCGTCCGATCCCCAGGCCGGGTTGACCGAATGGCGATCTTCGTTTTCGACGAACGGCGCCAACAGAGGGTGACCATGATTGACGCCGGTATCAAGCAGGGTGATGTATACGTCGGCACCTTCCGCCGCCGTCAACCGCTCCTGCAAATTTTTAACCCACTCCGCCTGTTCTTCATGTGCCAGTTTGGTGAAGAACTCGGCGGTTGTCTTGGCCCGGCGCAGTTCCGCCAGCATGTTGAGAACTAGCGGCGAATGCAGAAGCTGGTCCTGGGTGGCCTGGATTTGGACCACCGAGCGCTCCGGGAAATGCAGAACCTGTTCGCTGACCAGCAGTCCCGCCATTGCGCAGACGGCTCGAAAATCATCCACGACCTGGAGGCGATGCTCCCCAGCGGGGAGCCACGCCTCCCACCAAATCACGTCCTGACCGGCAGCTGGAAGCGCCTCCGCCGAGTCCGTCCAGAGGGACTCGAATGTGGCGACACGTACCGCATGAATCGCATCGATCAGGGAGCGGTTATCTCGTGGGCGTCCCGCCGAGTCAGTGCGCTCCTCTTCGTAGGCTGTCAGCAACTTCTCGAAGTGCTCGAGCTTGCCCGGCGGTACGAAGACGGTTGCCAGCCGTGAAGTGTAGTAAAGATGCGTCTTTTAAGTAGTAAAGTCGCGACTCCCCCATTGGGCATCTCCAGATGCGCGTTCAGCGCACCAGAGGAAGCAGCTCCGGGAGCAACGCAACGGCGCCCCGTCGAGCGATCATCGAAGCAACGAGCACGCGACTTCGGTACTCCACGCGCCGCATATCCAGGGGCAGCATGGCGATGATTCCTTGCGGGCGATACTCCTGT
>JAFECZ010000730.1 GCA_018241905.1 Pseudomonadota bacterium | reverse complement strand
GCCGCGCATCAGCGGGTAGGTCAGGCCCAGCTCGCCGTACTTGTAGGCGCCGGCCAGCGCGATGTAGTAGCTCAGGTGGATGACCAGCGAGGCCGCCATGAAGGGCCAGGCCGCCGGCTTGGGCAGCCCGGTGTGCATCAGGAGCGGAATGGCCACGAAGAAGCCCAGGCTGTGCACCAGGGCGGTGTCCAGCGCCTTGTCCTTGCCGGCCTTGATGAAGGCGTTCCAGCTGGCGTGCAGGAGGGCGCCGAAGAGAACGGCCAGGAGTACCGAAACGCTCACGCGGCTGCCGCAGCCACTGCGTTCTTGCCGCGGTAGTACTCGAGCGTGCGCTCGCGGCTGTTCATCACGTGCTGGAACATCGCCTGGCCCGCGGCCTCGGGGTCGCCCGCGGCAATGGCCTTCACGATCTGCTTGTGTTCGCGGGTGAACACCGCCATGGACTCGGCCGTGAGGTTCTGCCGGCGAAAGAGCGACAGCTCGTTGACCAGCTTGCGGTAGGTGGCCGTGAGCTTGGCGTTGTCCGCCAGCTCCAGCAGGCGGTCGTGGAACTTGAGGTTGACGCGGTGGTAGTCGCCCGCGTTGTCGCCCTTCACGGCCTGGTCCATGGCGTCGACCAGCTGGCGCAGCTCCTTGACCTGCGTGGGCGTAATGGTTTCGGCCAGCTTTCGGCCCACGTACAGGTCCATCACGGCGCGCACCTCGAAGATTTCCAGCGCCTCTTCCACGGCCACGTCGCGCACGAACACGCCGCGGTTCTTGATGGTGCGAACCAGGCCTGATTCCTCGAGCATGCGGAAGGCCTCCCGAACCGGCCCGCGGGATACGCCCAATTGCTCGGCCAGCGTGGCTTCGGTAAGTTTCTCGCCGGACTGGAGCGTGCCCTCCAGGATCATGCGTTCGATCTCGGCCTGCACCAGGTTGGTGAGCGAATTGAGCTGGAGATGGGCAATCGCGGTGTGGCTGGAGATCGGCTTGGCCATGGGCAAAATCGTAGATGGACGCTTACAGATTGTCTACGATCTACCAAAGACAATAGACAAAAACCGGTTTCGGGCCCCGATTTTGCTTGGGCTCCATGTCATGAAGATGACTTCTCGCGAAGTCACATTTCACGCTTTCTCTTTACTGCAAAAGCAAAACGGAGTCCGCTGAAAATGAACTACACGAAAAGCATCCTGGCCGCCGCCATCGGCCTTGCGCTGTCCGGCACGGCGCTCGCCCAGAAGACCCAGCTGACCGTCTACACGGCCCTGGAAACCGATCAGCTCAAGGCCTACCAGGAAGCCTTCAACAAGGTCGAGCCCAACATCGAGATCAAGTGGGTGCGCGACTCCACGGGCGTGGTCACCGCCAAGCTGCTGGCCGAAAAGGCCAACCCGCAGGCCGATGCGATCTGGGGCGTGGCGGCCTCCAGCATGGCGCTGTTCGACAAGAACGGCATGCTCGAGCCCTACGCGCCGCTGAACCTCGACGCGATCATGCCGCAGTACCGTGACAAGAAGTCGCCGCCGGCCTGGTGGGGCATGGACGTGTTCGGCGCCGTGGTGTGCGTGAACACGGTCGAGGCCAAGAAGAAGAACATCCCGATTCCCACCAGCTGGAAGGACCTGACCAAGCCCGAGTTCAAGGGCCAGGTGGTGATGCCCAACCCGGCCTCGTCGGGCACGGGCTACTTCGACGTGGTGGCCTGGCTGCAGCTGTGGGGCGATGAAGGCGGCAAGGGCGGCGGCTGGAAGTACATGGACGCGCTGCACGAGAACATTGCCCAATACACCCACTCTGGCTCCAAGCCGTGCAACATGGCGGCAGCCGGCGAGTACGTGGCGGGCATCTCAGACGAATACAGCGGCAACACAAACCAGGCCAAGCGCGCGCCCACCGAGCCGGTCTTCACCACGCAAGGCCTGGACTG
>JAFECZ010000072.1 GCA_018241905.1 Pseudomonadota bacterium | reverse complement strand
CGCGCCGCGCCGCCTCGGCCGGCGGCACGAAAAAGCCGTAGGCGACGGCGCCCCGCCCCAACGGAGAGCGGCGCAGCGCGCGCCGATTCTCCCCTTGCTCCCCTTCGCCCGCCCTTTGCGCTAGAGTGTCCAGCAGGAGACTAGGACACAAGCCGCATCGCATCACCCGACGCGTGCCCAACAACAATGGCCACCAGGAAGGCACCACGCCGCACTGCGCAACGCATTCTTGAAGCCTCGCTGGACCTGTTCAACCGGTTCGGCGAACCGAACGTATCCACCACCCTCATCGCGGCGGAGCTGGGCATCAGCCCCGGCAACCTCTACTACCACTACCCCGCCAAGGACGAGCTGGTCAACCGGCTCTATGGCGACTACGAGAACGAGCTCGCCCAGCTGCTGCAGGCCGCCGGCAGCGTGCAGGATGTGGAAGACGCCTGGTTCTTCATGCACAGCCTGTTCGAGCTGATCTGGCGCTACCGCTTCCTGTACCGCGACCTGAACGACCTGCTGAGCAAGAACCGCCATCTCGAAACCCGGTTGCAGCAGATGCTGGCCGACAAGGCCGACGCCATCCGCGCGCTGGTGGGCGGCATGAGCCAGTCGGGGCAATTGTCCATCGACCCGCGCGAAATCGACGCCCTGGCCCACAGCATGGTCGTGGTGCTCACCTACTGGCTCAACTACGAATACGCCCGCAACCCGCGCAGTGCGCTGGAACCGCAGCAGGCCCAGGGCGCGCTCATGCGCGGCGCCTACCATGCGCTGCGCCTGCTGGCCCCCTATCTCGAGCCCGGGCAGCGGCAGCACCTGCTCGCGCTCAGCGACGTGTACGCAGGCAGCGCGGGCGACGCCCCCGCCAGTGACGGGAAGGCGCCAGCCCCCCATTCCCAGAGGCGGCGCTCTTTGCCGCCCTCCTCTTCTTCACCGGCCCTGGCGCCGACCTGAACGAGGCACCGCGCACCATGACCGAACCCAGGATCGGACGCCCGCTTCCGCTCTTTCAGCCAAGCCCCGACAGCGCCGCTGCCCAAGATTCGAACTGGACGCGCCTGAGCCTTGTGAACCTGCCTCGCTTCGACGCCCCCGCCGTGCTGGCCCAATGGCGGCGCCTGCATGCCGGCCAGGGCGACTTCGAGCCGCCCGCGTCCAACGCAGCGCTGATGGACGCCTGGGCCAGCTATCACGGCGGTGATTTCGAATGCGCCGCCGCCATCGGCCTTCAGCACGGCGGGCGCGACGGCCTGGCCCTGGCCAACCGGGCCACGGCCATCTATGCCAACTACGTGGAGCCGCGCGAATCCACGCGCCTGGCGCTGTTCCGCCTGGTGGCCGACCGGGCCGCCGCGCAGGCCGAGCAAGACCCGGACGACTGCCAGGCCCACTACTGGCACGCCTACGCACTGGGCCGATACAGCCAGGGCGTGAGCGTGGCCAAGGCATTGGCGCTGGGCCTGGGCGGCAAGGTCAAGGGCGCCCTGGAGCGCGTGATCGAGCTGCAGCCCGGGCATGCCGACGCGCACCTGGGGCTGGGCGCCTTCCACGCGGAAGTCATCGACAAGGTGGGCATCCTGGTGGGCCGCATGACCTACGGCGTGCGGCCCGAATCGGCCATCGAGTTCTTCGAGCGCGGCCTGGCGCTCAACCCCCACGCGGCCAATGGCCTGATGGAATACGCGCACGGCCTGCAGATGCTGCACGGCGAATCGCACCACGCGCAGGCCACCGGCCTGTTGGAGCAGGCGGCGGCTTGCATTCCGGTGGATGCGCGCGAACGCCTCGAGGTCGAGATGGCCCGGGCCAGCCTGGCGGACTGAAGGACAATCTGCGTTTTTCACCTTCGCAAACAAAGAAGAGAGAACGCACCCGTGTCCGACCTGCAGAGCCAATTCGAAACCGCCGAAGCCAATTCCAAGCTGCTTTCCGAGAAGCCCGACAACCCCACCCTGCTGAAGATCTACGGCCTGTACAAGCAGGCCACGCTGGGCGACAACGCCGAGAAGAAGCCCAGCTTCAGCGACTTCGTGGCCCGCGCCAAGTGGGACGCGTGGACGGCCAACAAGGGCGTGAGCAGCGACGAGGCCAAGCAGAAGTACATCGACCTGATCGAATCGCTGAAATAGCGCCTTCCGGCTTTTCACTCCGCTTCGCTGCGTGTAGTTCGCCACCTCCCAAGGAGGGGGCCCCACCTGCAGCCTGGCCACGCCAGTTCAGCGGTGCGGGGCTGTCAAGTACAACTCGCCCCAACAAGTCACCCCACGACGCCGCGCGACTTGAGCGCGGCAATCTGCTCCTCGCTCAGCCCCACCTCGCGCAGCACCGCATCGGTGTCCTGCCCCAGCGTCGGTGCATTGCGCCGGTGGCTGGCGGGCGTGGCGGACAGCTTGGGCACGAAACCCGGCAGCAGCAGCTTGCCGCCGTCGGGCCGCTCCATTTCCTGCAGCATGCCGCGCGCCGCAAAGTGCGGGTCGGCGGCGATGTCCGCCACGGTATAGATGCGCCCGGCCGGCACATGGGCGGCAGCAAGCGCCTCGAGCACCTCGGCCACGGTGCGGCTGGCCGTCCAGTCGCCGATGGCGCCGTCGATCTTCTCCACCTGCACCACGCGGCCGGTGTTGTCCGCCAGCTTCGGGTCGTCGGCCATGTCCGGCCGGCCGATGCAGTTCATCAGCCGCTTGAAGATGCTGTCGCCGTTGCCGGCCACCAGCGCGTAGCCGTCGGCACACCGGTAGGCATTGCTGGGCGCAATGCCCGGCAACGCACTGCCGGCTGCCTCGCGCACCACGCCGAAGGCGCTGTACTCGGGCAGCAGGCTTTCCATGCAGTTGAACACCGCCTCGTACAGCGCCACGTCGATCACCTGGCCGCGCCCCTTGGGCGCTTGCGCGCTCACCGTGGCATGGCGGTGGTGCAGCGCCATCAGGATGCCGATGACCCCGTGCAAGGAAGCCAGGGTGTCGCCGATCGACACGCCCACGCGCACCGGCACCCGCCCCGGCTCGGCCGTCAGGTGGCGCAGGCCGCCCATGGCCTCGGCCACCACGCCGAAGCCCGGCCGGTCGCGGTAGGGGCCGCTTTGCCCGTAGCCGCTGATGCGCAGCACGATCAGCCCCGGGTTGGCCGCCTGCAGCACGTCGGGGCCCAGGCCCCAGCCCTCCATGGCGCCGGGGCGGAAATTCTCGATGAGCACATCCGCCTCCAGCGCCAGGCGCCGCACGATCTCCTGCGCCTCTCGCTCGCGCAGGTCCAGCGCCAGCGAGCGCTTGTTGCGCGACTGCGCCTGCCACCACACCGAGGTGCCGTCGGCGTCCAGCAGCCGCCACTTGCGCAGCGGGTCGCCGCCGGCGGGCGGCTCGATCTTGATGACCTCGGCGCCGAAATCCGCCAGCGTGCGCGCGGCAAAGGGGCCGGCGATGAGCTGGCCCATCTCGATCACGCGCAGGCCCGACAGCGGGCCGCTTCCGTGTTGCTTGTCTTCCATTCGATTCTTCTTTTGAGTGTCTCTAGTCGCCCGTGCCGTCGCTCGCCTTCGGCGCCTCGGTCGGCACGCCGCCCTCGGCACGCGGCGGCTCGTGGCCCAGCGCCGCGTCGCGCTCGGCCTTGGGCTGCTGCGCAAGCTTCTTCACCTGGGCATAGAAGCGCGGCCACGGGTCACCGCCGGCGGCGGCCTGGGCCTTGAACAAGGCCTCGAAGCCAGGCACCTGCGAATCGTAGGCAGCCTGCGCGCCAAGAAGCGCATTGTTGGCGCGAGCCACCCAGGTGTCGTAGGCGCCCTGGCGCGGGCCGCTCCAGCCGGCGCGCAGGCGGGCGTAGCGCTCGCGAAACGCGTCCATCACGGCCTTCTTGCGTTGCTCCACCACTGGCCAGTCTTGCGCGGCCGCCTCGGCGGAGCCGTACACCGCCTGCAGTTGGGCCCGCGTGTCCAGGGCCAGTGCCCGGAAGGCCCGGCGCTGCGCATCGAAACGCAGGTACTCCTCGCGTGCGCCGGGCGTGGCCTGGGTCGCCAGCCACTGCTCGCCGCCCAGCCGCTCGACCGCTGTGGCAAAGGACTCGTTGAAGGTCGTGTCGTCCGGCACGTACACCACCTGGTGCGCCAGTTCGTGGAACAAGAGGCGCGCCAGCTCCCCTTCCGGGTAGCCGATGAAGGACGAGAGCAGCGGATCGCCCCCTGCCCAATTGAGCCAGCCCAGCGTCGAGTACGCCGGCACCGGGTAGACCGCCACCTCCAGCCCCTCGGCGCGCAGCCGTTCGGCCTCGGCCTGCGCCTGCGGCAGGGCGTAGTAGCCGCGATAGCCCACGCAGCCCGCCACCGGGAAGCACCAGGTGTGCAGCGTCAGCGAATACGGCGGCGCCGCCACCACGTTCCAGATCGCCGCGGGGCGCTTGAGGTCCGCGTAGGCGGTGTAGCTCTTGTTGTCCGGCAGGCCCAGCTCGTCGCTGGCGTAGCGGCGGATGCGCTGGGTCAGTTGCAGCTTGTCCTTCAGCGCCTGCGAGGTGGCGGGGTCCGCCAGCCACTCGGGCACCGGCCGCGCCGCGCGCATCAGGTCGGCGTGGCCGGTGGCGGCCTGCCAGTAGTAGCCCAGGTTGGTGCAACCGGTGCAGCCCACCAGCGCGGCGGCCATGACCCAGGCCGCGGCAGCAAGGCGCAGGAAGCTCATCGGTCGATCAGCGCCCGGCCGCCTCTTGCGGCGCCGTGGCCTCCACCTGCACCAGGCAGTCGTAGAAGGTGGGGCCGCGGCCGATGTCGGTCAATTGCTGGCTGGTGAGCTGGTTGACGTTGCTGCCGTCCAGCCCCAGCTTGCGCCACCAGATGCCCAGGCCGTGCACCACGCCCGGCCGGGCGCGGCGCGACACCTCGGCGCGGCAGCGGTGCTCGCCGCGCGCATTGAACACGCGCACCACCTGCCCGCTCTCGATGCCGCGGCTGGCCGCGTCGTCCGCATGGATCTCCAGCAACGGCTCGCCCTCGATGTCGCGCAGGCTGGCCACGTTCACGAAGCTGGAATTGAGGAAGTTGCGCGCCGGCGGCGAGATCATCGCAAGCGGATAGGTGACCGAGCTGCCGAAGGGCTCGTGGTTGGCCACATGGTCCGGCAACCCGTCCTGCCCCATCGCAGCAAGCCGAGCGCTGAAGAACTCGCACTTGCCCGAGGGCGTGGGAAAGTTGCCTTGCGCAAACGGCGCTTGCGGCAGCCGCAGGGTGGTGAAGCCCTTGGCGTGCAATTCCTCGGTGTCGATGCTGCCGGCCGGAAAGGCGCTGGCCACCAGCGCCTGGTCGTCGTCCGAGAAGCACGGTTCGGCAAACCCCATGCGCCGGGCCAGCTCGCGAAACACCCAGGTGTTGCTGCGCGCCTGGCCGCGCGGCGCCAGGGCCGGTGTGTTGAGCATCACGTCGGTGTGGCCGTAGCTGAAGTGCACGTCCCAGTGCTCCAACTGCGTGGTGGCCGGCAGCAGGTAGTCGGCGTAGTCGGCCGTGTCGGTCTGGAACTGCTCCAGCACCACGGTGAACAGGTCTTCGCGCTCGAAGCCCTTCACCACCTGGCCCGAATCGGGCGCAACCGCCACCGGGTTGCTGTTGTAGACCACCAGCGCCTTGACGGGGTTGGCCCGGTCTTGCAGCGCTTCGCCGATCTTGACCATGTTGATGGTGCGCGGCGTGCGCCCGCCCAGCAGGTCGGGCCGCTGCAGTGCGGCGCGGTCGATAGGGTACTGGCCCGAGCTGCTCAGCAGCACGCCGCCGGCTCGGTGCCGCCAGGCGCCGGTGAGCGCCGGCAGGCAGGCCACCGCACGCGCCGCATTGCCGCCGCCGTGCACCCGTTGCATGCCGTAGTTCAGCCGAATGGCCGCCGGCTTCGTCGTGCCGTAGGCGCGGGCCAGCTCGACGATCTGCGATTCGGGCACGCCGCACACCTGCGCCGCACGCGAAGGCGGCCACTGCAGCGCACGCTCGCGCAGCTGCTCCCAGCCCAGCGTGTACTGCGCAATGTAGTCGTGGTCGAGCCAGTCGTTCACGATCAGCTCGTGCATCAGCGCCAGCGCCAGGGCGGCGTCGGTGCCGGGCAGCAGGGCCACATGCTCGTCGCACTTGTCGGCCGTCTCGGTCTTGCGCGGGTCGATGCACACCAGCCTTGCGCCGGCGCGCTTGGCCGCCTGGGCATGGCGCCAGAAGTGCAGGTTGCTGGCAATGGAGTTGCTGCCCCAGATCAGGATCAGCCTGGCTTCGCTGAAATACTCGACCCGCATGCCCACCTTGCCGCCCAAAGTAAAACCGAAGGCTTCACTCCCGGCGGTGGAGCAGATGGTGCGGTCCAGCAGCGACGCACCGAGCTTGTGGAAAAAGCGACGGTCCATCGACTCGCCCTGCACCAAACCCATGGTTCCGGCATAGCTGTACGGCACAATCGATTCAGCATCGATATCAGCCAGGCTCTTCAAGCGCGCAGCAATGTCGTCCAGTGCCTCGTCCCAGCTCACCGGTTCGAACTGGCCGCTGCCTTTGGGGCCGATGCGCCGCATCGGCTGCACCAGCCGTCCGTCGTGGTTGTTGCGCTCGATGTAGCGCGAGACCTTGGTACACAGCACGCCCGCGGTATGCGAATGCTCCGGATTCCCCTGCAGCTTGATCGCGACGCCGTCCTTCACCGTGGTGACCAGGGCGCAGGTGTCGGGGCAGTCGTGCGGGCAGGCGCCGCGCACCGTGTGCGTGCCAGCGGTTGTCGCGGGTGAGGCCACAGGAGTATCCATGGTGGTTTTCTTGTCCAGGTAGCGCGCCAGGGGAAAGCGCAAAAGGGGTTTCTACGATGACGCTGAGTCGCAGGCAATTTTCCATCGCGGCGGGCGCCGCTGCACTTGGAGGGTTTCAGGGCGTGGCGAGCGGCCAGGAAGGCCCCGTCATCCTGGGCCAGTCCGCTCCTTTCACCGGGCCGGCAGCTCAGCTGGGCATCCAGTTCTACCAGGGCGCCAAGCTCCTGTTCGACCAGAACAATGCCCAGCCGGGCGCGCGCCGGGTCGAGATCCGCTTCCTGGACGACGGCTACGAGCCCGACCGCTGCGCCGCCAACACCAGGAAGCTGATCGACGACGACGTGTTCGCCCTGTTCGGCTACATCGGCACGCCCACCAGCCTGGCGGCGCTGCCGCTGGCGGTAAAGGAGAAGGTGCCGTTCATCGCCCCTTTCACCGGCGCCATGTCGCTGCGCGAGCCCTTCGAGCGCAACGTGTTCCACCTGCGCGCCTCCTACAACGACGAGACGGCGCTCATCGTCAGGCAACTCACGCACCTGGGCCTGGCGAAGATCGCGGTCTTCTACCAGAACGATGCCTACGGCAAGGCGGGCCTGGACGGCGTCACCCTGGCCCTGGCGCAGCAGAACCTCAAGCCGGTGGCCCAGGCCACGGTGGAGCGCAACTCGGTGGATGTCGCCTCGGCGGTGAAGGCGCTGGTGGCGGCGCAGCCCGATGCGGTGGTGCAGATCAGCGCGTACAAGTCCTGCGCCGCCTTCATCCGCCAGGCGCGCAAGGCGGGCTACGGTGGCACGTTCTACAACGTGTCCTTCGTGGGCACGCAGGCGCTGGCCGACGAGTTGGGCAAGGACGGCGCCGGCGTGGTGGTGTCGCAGGTGATGCCCTCGCCCTACACCTCGGCCAACGCCATTGCGCGCGAGTTTTCCGAGGCGGTGCGCAAGGCCGGGAGCGGCAACAACATCAACTATTCCAGCCTGGAGGGCTACCTGGCCGCCAAGGTGCTGGCCGAGGGGCTGCGCCGCGCGCCGGGCCGCGGCGCTTCGCGAGATGGGTTGATCGGCGGGCTGGAAAGCATCGAGCGCCAGCAGTTCGGCGGCTTCGATGTTTCGTTCTCACCCAAGAATCATGTGGCCTCGAAGTTCGTCGAGCTGTCGATGATCACGGGCGACGGCCGCATTCGCGTCTGAGGCCGCATTCGAGAAAGAAAAACTGAAAGCAAAAAGAAAGAATGCCCGCATGTCGCGGGCATTTTTCTTGTGGGATGCAAGGGCAGCTCAAGCGGCCTTGGCAGCAGGCTTGGCGCTCTTGGAGTGCTTGGTCTGCGACGAGGACTTCTTGTGCTTGCTGGTCGACGCGGTCGACTTGTGGGCGCCCGTGCTGTGGGTGGTGGCGGCCGATGCCTGCACGCAGGCGGCTGCGGCGAACATGGCGATGACGATGGCGACGAGCTTCTTCATGGAACTTCCTGTTTGGTTTGAAAGGGTCTTGAAACCTTCCGAATTCGGATGGCCCTCGTACAACGGCGCAGATTCACATGTCGTTGACCATTTTTTCAAGCTCGTAACCATTGCGTCACGGCGTGGATCGCCAAACCCACCAGTCCACCCACCAGCGTGCCGTTGATGCGGATGAACTGCAGGTCGCGGCCCACGTTGCGCTCCAGCTCGGCTGTCATTTCCTGCGTGTTCCAGGCGTCCACCCGTTCGACGATATAGCGGCGGATGTCCTCGCGGTAGCGCTCGATGGCCAGCGGCGCCGCGGCGGTGATCTGCTCGTTGATCCAGCGGCGCATGGCGGCATCCGCCTCCAGCCGTGCCCCGAGTTCCTGCGCCAGCGCCGAGATGCGCCCGCCGATGGAGGATTCGGGCCGCTGCAGGTCGGCGTGCAGCCAGGCCAGCAACTCGTCCCACAGGCCGTGCAGGTACTTGCCCAGCGCCGGGTGCGCCAGCAGGTCGGCCCGCAGCCGTTCGCCGCGCGCCTGAAAGGCCGCATCGTGCTGCAGCCGGTCGATGAACTCGTGGGTGAAGACGTCGAAGCGCTGGCGCAGCGGGTGCTCGGGCTGCGCCGCCAGGTCGCCGATGGTCTTGGCCACCACCGACACCACCTTGCGGGTTGCCAGCCGCGCCGCCACCTGGTCCAGGCCCACGTAGCGCAGCGCCTTGATCTCGCGGGCAATGGCATCTGTGATGTGCTCCTGCACCGCCTCGCCCTCTACCAGGGCGGCCACCTGCTGCAGCACATCGTCCAGCAGCGCCTGGTGGCGCCCGCCTTCGGTCAGCGCCTCCAGCGACTTCCCGGCCAGGCTGGACAGGTCCACCTTGGCCAGCCCGGCCGCGGCCGCCTGGCCCAGGAAGGCACGCACCCGCTCGTCGTCGAAGGCCGACAGCCCGTAGCGCGCCGCCGTCACGCCAAGGCGCCCCAATTGCTGCCCGTTGTCCGGCTGGGCCAGCCATTGCGCCAGCCGGCCGGCGGGATCGAACTGCTCCAGCTTGGCCAGTACCTGGGGGGTGGACAGGAAGTTGTTGCAGATGAAGCCCGCCAGGTTGGCCCCGATGCGCGACTTGTTCTCCGGGATGATGGCCGTGTGCGGAATGGGCAGGCCCAGCGGGTGCCGGAACAGCGCCACCACCGCAAACCAGTCGGCAATGGCGCCCACCATGGCCGCCTCGGCAAAGGCCGCGACATAGCCCCAGGCGGCGTGCCGGCCCTCCATGGCGGTGGCAAGCGCATAAACGCAGGCGGCCAGGCCCAGCAGGCCCAGCGCGATGCGCTTCATGCGCGCCAGGCGCGCGGCCTGCAAGTCCTGCTGCGCCGGCGCCATTCGCTCGGGGTCGCGTTCAGCCCAGTTCGCGCGCCAGCGCCAGGCCGCGCATGAAGACTTCGCAGCGTGCCAGCTGCTCGAGCGTGACGTACTCGTCGGGCTGGTGCGCCTGGGTAATGCTGCCGGGCCCGCACACCACGGTGGGAATGCCGGCGTTCTTGAACAGCCCCGCCTCGGTACCGAAGGCCACCAGGGTGGTGCCGGAGTTGCCCGACAGTCGCTGCGCCAGCCGCGTGACCGGATCCCGCGCCGAGCCCAGGAAACTGGGGATCTCGCAGATGGTCTCGAAGCTGATGCCCGCATCGGGCGCCACCTTCTTCATGCCGGTTTCGAGCTTGCGCGCATGGGCCAGCACTTCCTTCTGCATGGCCAGCGCGTCGGCCGTGGGCAGGTTGCGGAATTCGTAGCGGAACTCCGCGTCCCGCGGCACCACGTTGTCGGCAATGCCGCCATGGAACTGGCCCACGCTGGCGGTGCTGAAAGGCACGTCGAAGCCTTCGTAGCGCGCCTCGCTTTGCTCGAAGCCTTCGGCCATGTCGCGCACCTTGCCCACCATGCGCGCAGCCATCTCGATGGCGTTGACCGACTGCGGCGTAAGCGACGAGTGCGCCTCTTTTCCGCGCACGCAGCAACGCCAGCGATACACGCCCTTGTGGGCAATGGCCGGCACCATGTTGGTCGGCTCGCCCACGATGCAGGCCACCGGGTTCACGCCGGCCTCCTTCATGTCGGCGATGAGCTCGCGCACGCCGAAGCATCCCACCTCTTCGTCATAGCTGAAGGCCAGGTGCACCGCATAGGGCGAACCGCTTTCGAGGAAGCGCTCGGCATTGGCCAACGCCACGGCAATGAAGGCCTTCATGTCGGCGCTGCCGCGGCCGTACAGGCGCGGGCCGGCCTGCTCCACGTGGCCACCGGCGCCTTCCTCGCTCGGCCAGTCCTGCACGATGCCCGACAGCGGATCCACCGTCCAGGCCTGGCCGTCCCACGGCACGGTGTCGGTGTGGCCCGACAGAATGATCCCCGAGGACTTGCCTTCGCCGAGTGTGGCGAACAGATTGGCCTTGGTCTTGTCGGCATTCCAGGTCAGGCGACTGCGCACGCCCAGGCCGTTCAGGTGGGCCTGCGCATAGTCGATGAGCTCCAGGTTGCTGTTGGCGCTCACGGTGTTCATGCGCACCAGGGTCTGGGCCATTTCCAGGGCGCGCTTGGAGAGTTGATGGGGCATGCGGCCCATTGTCGGCCAACTCGCCTTGTCATCCCTACCCAGGAGGAGGCAGGTTGGGGCTTTCAAGGGCGCCTTGATCAAGGGCGCTGGTCTAGACTGTCTCCCCATGAAATTGATCGACTCGCTCGTCGAGCAGGCGCCGGGCATCGCCACGCTTCGACGTGAAATTCATGCCCACCCCGAGCTGTGCTACGAAGAAGTTCGCACCGCCGACCTGGTGGCCTCCAAGCTCACCGAATGGGGCATTCCCATTCACCGCGGCATGGGCACCACCGGTGTGGTGGGCATCGTGAAAAACGGGACGAGCCCGCGCGCCGTGGGCCTGCGCGCCGACATGGACGCATTGCCCGTGACCGAGCTCAACACCTTCGCGCACGCCAGCACGATCCACGGGAAGATGCACGCCTGCGGCCACGACGGCCACACCGCGATGCTTCTCGCTGCAGCGCAGCATCTGGCCAGGCACCGCAACTTCGACGGCACGGTCTACCTCATCTTCCAGCCCGCGGAAGAAGGCGGTGGCGGCGCGCGCGAAATGATCAAGGACGGCCTGTTCGACAAGTTCCCCATGGAGGCCGTGTTCGGCATGCACAACTGGCCGGGCATGAAGGCCGGCGAATTTGCCGTGAGCCCCGGGCCGGTGATGGCCTCGAGCAACCAGTTCCACATCACCATCCGCGGCAAGGGCGGCCATGCGGCGCTGCCGCATACCAGCATCGACCCGGTGCCCATCGGCGCGGAGATGGTGCAGGCCTTCCAGACCATTCTCACGCGCAACATGAAGCCCACCGAGGCCGGCGTGATCTCGGTCACCATGTTCCATGCCGGCGAGGCGCCTACCGTGACGCCCGACAACTGCGAGCTCAAGGGCACGGTGCGCACCTTCACGCTGGAAGTGCTCGACCTGATCGAGCGGCGCATGAAGGAGATCGCCGAAGGCATCTGCGCCGCGCACGGCGCCCAGCTCGACTTCCAGTTCGTGCGCACCTACCCGCCCACGATCAACACCGAGGCCGAGGCCAACTTCGCCCGCCGCGTGATGGCCGGCATCGTGGGCGAAGACAACGTGCTGCCGCAGGTTGGCGCCATGACGGCGGAAGACTTTTCCTTCATGCTGCAGGCCAAGCCCGGCGCCTACGCCTGGATCGGCAACGGCGACGGCACGCACCGCGACATGCACCACGGCGCGGGCCCCTGCACGCTGCACAACGCGAGCTACGATTTCAACGACGGCCTGATCCCGCTGGGCGCCACCATGTGGGTTCAACTGGCCGAGCAATTCCTCAACGCACCCGCCCCCAAGAAGGAGACTGCATGATCGGCGTCGTCGAAGCCTTTTCGCCCAGCTATGCCACCGCACGCCAGAAGTTTCTGCAGGCATGCGCGGCAGCCGGACTGCAGGCACAGGCCCATGAGCATCCGCTCAAGGGCCGCGACGGCGAGGACCTGGCCATGGACGTGGCACGCGACGGGCCGGCGGATGCGAAGCACTTGCTGATCGTCAGCAGCGCCTGCCACGGCGTCGAGGGCCACTGCGGCAGCGGCGTGCAGGTGTTTGCGCTGCACGACCAGGAGTGGCGCAGCAAGGCGCGCGAAGCCGGCGTGGCGGTTCTGTACGTGCATGCGCTGAACCCGCACGGCTTTTCGCACCGGCGCCGCGTCACGCAAGAGAACGTGGACCTGAACCGCAATTTCTTCGACTTCGACAAGCCGCTTCCGATCAATGCGGACTACGCGCAGCTGCACGAGCTGCTCCTGTCCGGGGCCTGGCCGCCCACCGCCGAGAACCAGGCTGCCATCGACGCCTGGATTGCGGCCCACGGCATCCGCGCCTACCAGACCGCCGTCACGGCGGGGCAATACCAATTTCCGGACGGCATGTTCTTCGGCGGCAACGCGCCCACCTGGAGCAACAAGACCTTCCGCAAGGTGCTGCGCGAGCATGGTCGGACGGTGCAGGGCCTGGCCTGGATCGACCTGCACACGGGCCTCGGGCCCAACGGCCATGGCGAGCGCATCTTCGCCTGCAAGGACGACAAGGCCGCCTATGCCCGCGCCAACGCGTGGTGGGGCGCGGAGCATGCCGTCACGTCCATCTACGACGGCTCGTCCACCTCGGCGCTGCTCAATGGGCTGATGTGGAACTCGATCTACGAGGAATGCCCCCAGGCCGAGTTCACCGCCATCGCGCTGGAATACGGCACCCTGCCCATGCTGGAAGTGACCGGTGCGCTGCGCGCCGACCACTGGATGCACAAGCACCCCGGCAAGGCATCGCCCGAGCTGGCGGCGTCCATCCGCGAGAAGATGCTCGAAGCCTTCTATACGGACACCGACGCCTGGAAGGGCCAGATCATCAGCCAGGCGCGCCAGGCGATGTTCCAGGCGGTGGATGGGTTGGCGCGCGCTTAGCGCTTCGCCCTGTCTTCCGCAATCACCAGCAAGCCATCCATGATCAGGCTCTCGACCAGCTCGAATTCGTTCGACATGGACGGCGCCATCTTCCAGCCCGCGCCGCCGGTCATGTAGCGCACCGGCTCCTGCCCGGTACGCTCGCGCAGGTGGGCCACCATGCGGTCCACCGCGCCGGCGATGGCGTAGGTGCCGCCGCTGGTGAGCGCATCGCTGGTGTTGGTCGGAAATTCCACCACCTCGCCGGTGGGCACGTGCAGCCCCGCCGTGCCCGACTCGAGCGCGCGCAGCATGATGCCGTGGCCCGGCAGGATCAGCCCGCCCAGGAATTTTCCTTCGGCGTCCACCGCCTCGACCGTGACGGCCGTGCCGATGAGCACCACCACCATCGGCCGCGCGGGCCCTTCGCCGAGCATGCGGTGGCGTGCGCCGATCATGGCCACCCAGCGGTCCGCGCCCAGCCGGGTCGGGTGGTCGTAGCCGTTGCTGATGCCGGCCTCGGACGTGGTGGGCACCACCCAGCGCGCGGCGCAGTCGAAGCGCTCGTGCAACTGCTCCTCGGCCCTTCGCCGCACCGCGTCGCCGGCCACCACGCAGCCCAGCATGGAGGTGGCGGCGGGCAGCTCGGCCCAGGGTCCTTCGGCCAGCCGTTCGATGTGGTCCAGGAACTCGGCGCCATGCGCCAGCAGGGCGGCGCCGGGGTGCGCCGCCTCGAACATGGACCACTTGAGCCGGGTGTTCCCGATGTCGATCGCGAGGAATGCCATGCGCGGATTATTATGTGAGCCTCCCGGCTTTTCACTCCGCTGGCGCTCCGTGTAATTCGCCACCTCCCGGGAAGGCGGCCCCACCAGGGGCCCGGCGAAGCCGGTTCCCCGGTGCGTGGCTGGAACCAGATGCTTGGCTGTGGTGGGCGCTCAGTTCTGCTTCCACGGCAGGCCGCGCAGGCGCCAGCCGCCCTTGCGGCCGCGATGGCCTTGCTCGTCGGCGTCGCCCTCGAAGCCCTCGAGGATGTTGTAGGCCTCTAGGCCCAGCTCGGTGGCGCGGCGCGCGGCGGCAATCGAACGCACGCCGCTGCGGCACAGCATCACCACCTTGTGGCCCGCGGGCACCGCTTCCTGCACGCCGGCCTCGAAGGCAGGGTTCAGCGCCATGCCGGGCCATTGCTTCCAGGGTACGGCGACGCCGCCCGGCACGAAGCCCACCCACTCGCGCTCCGCATCGCTGCGCACATCGACCAGCACCGCCTCGCCCGACGCGACCCAGGCCGCCGCCTGCTCGGGCGTCACATCGCCGGCATAGCCCTCGGCTGCACGCACGCCCAGGCGTTCGGGGCTGATGGTCGATTCCAACTTCGTCATGTGTGCCTTTCCTTCTCTCTGTCGTCTTTCAGGGTTTGTGCCAGGGGCTTGGACCGCATTGGTTGGCCCCGGCACCCATTGAATTGTCAGCTCTTCGTGAAAACCCTCTTTGTCACGAATAGTCACGCCCCAAAGATGCAAACCGGTTTCTTTCGATTTGCTTTCAACCCTGGAGAGATGCAATGACAGTGAACCAGACCAACCGCCGCCGCAGTCTTCTCAAAGGCGCCGCCGTGGCAGCAGGCGCGATGTCCGCCCCCATGGTCAGCATGGCGCAGACCACCTCCTTCCGCTTCCAGAGCACCTGGCCGGCCAAGGACATCTTCCATGAGTTCGCCAACGACTTCGCCAAGAAGGTCAACGACATGGCGGGCAACCGCCTGAAGATCGAGGTGCTGCCCGCCGGCGCCGTGGTGCCGGCCTTCCAGCTGCTGGAGGCGGTGAACAAGGGCACGCTGGATGGCGGCCACGGCGTGGTGGCCTACCACTACGGCAAGAACTCGGCGCTCGCGCTGTGGGGCTCGGGCCCGGCCTACGGCATGGACCCGAACATGGTGCTGTCGTGGCACTACTACGGCGGCGGCAAGGCGCTGCTGGAGGAGATCTACAAGGCCATCAACATGGACGTGGTGTCGTACCTGTACGGCCCCATGCCCACGCAGCCGCTGGGCTGGTTCAAGAAGCCGGTGGCCAAGGTCGACGACATCAAGGGCCTGAAGTACCGCACCGTGGGCCTTGCGGTGGACATCTTCACCGACATGGGCGCGGCGGTGAACCCGCTGCCCGGCGGCGAGATCGTGCCCGCGCTGGACCGCGGGCTGATCGATGCGGCCGAGTTCAACAACGCCTCCAGCGACCGCGTGCTGGGCTTTCCGGACGTGGCCAAGAACTGCATGCTGCAGAGCTTCCACCAGAGCGGCGAGCAGTTCGAGATCCTGTTCAACCGCGCCAAGTTCAACGCGCTGCCGCAGGAGCTCAAGTCCATCGTCGACTACGCGGTGCAGGCGGCCAGCGCCGACATGAGCTGGAAGGCCATCGACCGCAACACCAAGGACTACAACGAGATGAAGAAGGCGGGCATCAAGTTCTACAAGACGCCCGACGCCATCTTGCGCGCCCAGCTGGCCGCGTGGGACCGCACCATTGCCAAGAAGTCGGCCGAGAACCCTCTGTTCAAGAAGGT
>JAFECZ010000729.1 GCA_018241905.1 Pseudomonadota bacterium | reverse complement strand
ACCGCGTCGGCCCCGGCCTCGCGACACCAATCGCGAACCACCTTGCTTGCATAGTCGGTCAGTACCGCGACCCGCTGGGACTCCCGGCGCCCGCTGGTGCTGCGGATCACGCCCAGTCCGGCGCCATGCCTCAGGCACAACTCGATCACTGCCAGATCCCACGCGCCCTTCTGCCCGGTCAGCCACGCAGCCGCGTCGCTTTCCGACTCCGCCGTTGCCAGAACCTGGGCGCCTGCGACGTCTTGCAGCGCTCGAACGAGCCCCGCGCGGATATATGGGTTGTCTTCGACCAGGAAGACCTTGAGCGCGCCCATTTGCAATTCTCCATTCCTGATACGGCAATCTAGCCCGCATGGCTGCGCAGGCTTGTGGGCGCTCTTCCTGAGCACGGGTAGCTGCTTCGGAAGCGCACTGTAGGCGGCAGGCAGGGCGTCCGACACCTGCATCGCGTGCAGGCCTACAGCGGCGCGCATCGGCAGCCAGTGCCCTTGATCTGCATCAAGGCCGCCGGCGCGCGGCTGCCTAAGCTGGCAGCAGAACGAAAGGAACCCCAAAATGAAGATTCTTCTTGCCGTGGATGGCAGCGAATACACCCGGCGCATGCTGGACTACCTGGCGACCCACAAGGACGACCTCGGCGCGGCGCGCAATACCTACACGGTGTTCCATGCCGTGCTGCCGGTGCCGTCGCACGCGGCATCGTTCGTCAATGCGTCCACACTGCACGGCTACTACGAGGACCAGGCGCGCGAGGTCCTCGATCCGATCCGCGCATTGCTCGCGCAAAGCGGCATCGAGGCTTCGTTCGCCCATCGCGCGGGCCCGGCCGACAAGGAGATCGCCGAGCTGGCGCGCGCGGGCGGGTTTGACCTCGTGGCGATGGGATCGCATGGCCAGGGCGCGCTGAGCAACCTCGTGCTCGGTTCGGTCGCGACCAAGGTGCTGGCGAACTGCCAGGTGCCGGTGCTGCTCGTGCGTTGAAGAAGCGCGGCCGTCCGGGCCGCGCAGCCGCGTCAGCCCGCGCTTGGCAGCCGCGACTCGTCTTCGCCCGGCGCCGCCTCGTGCTTGTGCCCGCGCAGCCGCCGCGCGTTGCGCTGCAGCCAGTTCTTGATGTCGTCCAAGTAGGTGAACACCGCCGGCACCACCAGCAGGCTGAGCACGGTGGAGGTAATGAGCCCGCCGATGACCGCCACCGCCATGGGCGAGCGGAAGCTCGAGTCGGCCGCGCCCCAGCCCACCGCAATGGGCAGCATGCCCGCGCCCATCGCCAGCGTGGTCATGATGATCGGGCGGGCCCGCTTGTGGCAGGCGTCGCGCAGGGCCTCGAGCCGGCTCATGCCGTGGTCGCGCCGCGCCACGATGGCGTATTCCACCAGCAGGATGGAGTTCTTGGTGGCAATGCCCATCAGCATGATCAGGCCGATGAGCGAGGGCATGGAGAACGCCTTGTCCGCCACCAGCAGGCCCACGAAGGCACCGCCCAGCGCCAGGGGCAGGGCGCAAAGAATGGTGACCGGGTGCAGGAAGTCCTTGAACAGCAGCACCAGCACGATGTAGATGCACAGCACGCCGGTGAGCATGGCCAGCCCGAAGCTGGCAAACAGCTCGGTCATCATTTCCGCGTCGCCCACCTCGGCCACGCGCACGCCGGCCGGCAGGTTGCGGATGGAGGGCAGCTTGTCCACCGCGGCCTTGGCATCGCCCAGGCCCACACCCGAGAGTTCGATCTCGAAGTTGACGTTGCGCGAGCGGTCGTAGCGGTCGATGACGGCCGGGCCGCCCTCGTTGCTCAGCGCGGCCACCTGGTTGAGCATGACCGGCCCGCGCGCGCCCGGCACGGCCAGCCGGCCCAGCAGCGACAGGTCTTGCCGCGCGGAGTCTTCCAGCTTGACCACGATGGGCACCTGGCGCTGCG
>JAFECZ010000728.1 GCA_018241905.1 Pseudomonadota bacterium | reverse complement strand
GTGTCCGACGCCGGCCAGATGGAAGCGCTGGCCGCAGCGGCAAAGGAGCGCTTCGGCGCGCCGCACTTCGTGTTCAACAACGCCGGCGTGGGCTCGGGCGGCCTGGTGTGGGAAAACACCGTGGCCGACTGGAATTGGGTGCTGGGCGTGGACCTCATGGGCGTGGTGCACGGGGTGCGCCTGTTCGTGCCCATGATGCTGGAGGCCGCCGCCAAGGACCCGTCGTATCGCGGGCACGTTACCAACACCGCCAGCATGGCCGGCCTGCTCACGCCGCCCAACATGGGCATCTACAACGCGGCCAAGGCCGCGGTGGTGAGCCTGACCGAGACCATGTACCAGGACCTGCGCCTGGTCACCGACCAGATCGGCGCCAGCCTGCTGTGCCCGTATTTCGTGCCGACCGGGATCGCGGCCAGCGACCGCAACCGTCCGGGCGGCGCTGCTTCCGAAAAGCCCACCAGGAGCCAGCTGATCGGCAAGGCGATGAGCGAGAAGGCGGTGAGCAGCGGCAAGGTCACGGCAGCCGAGGTGGCGGCCAATGTGTTCCGTGCGATGGAGACCGACCAGTTCTACGTCTATAGCCACCCCAAGGCGCTGGGCAACGTGAAGAGCCGCATGGAAGGCATCGTGGCGGGTACCAACCCGGCCGATCCGTTCCTGGAGCGGCCCGAGATCGGCGAGCAGTTGCGCGCCGCCTTGCGCGGCGCCTGAGCGCCGGCGAGCGCACGGGTCGGGCAGGGCGCTGCGCCCGCCCTTTACAGACTGTCGTCCGCGCATCGGGGCCAGAATCGGTTAGGGTTCGGCCCTATGCAGGAAGTCCCCAACCTCATGGCCTGCGAAGGCTGCGACGCGCTCTACGAGCGGCCGCACCTGCGCTCGCGCGACGTGGCGCGCTGCCCGCGCTGCGGCACGGTGCTCGACCGCGGCTGGGGCCGGGCCCACGAGCGCATGCTGCCGCTCACCGTGGCCTGCCTGGTTCTGTTTGCAATCGCAAATCTCTTTCCCATCGTCGAGATCCAGGTGCAGGGCCTGCGCAGCGAGACCACGCTGGCCGGCGCGGTGACGCAGCTGACCCTGGGCGGCATGCCCGAAGTGGCGGTGCTGGTGCTGGCCACCACCATCCTCTTTCCGCTCTCGCAGCTGTGCATCCTGCTGTACCTGCTGGTGCCCATCACGCTGCGCGGCCTGCGGCCGGTGGGCTTCAACATCCTGGTGCGGGCCATGCAGGTGCTGCGCCCGTGGGGAATGATCGAAGTCTTTCTGCTCGGCGTGCTGGTGGCCATCGTCAAGCTCTCGGGCATGGCCCGGGTGCTGCCCGGGGCGGCGCTGTGGGCCTTCATGGGGCTGACGGTGCTGCTGACGGCGGTGCTGGCCTTCGAGCCCAAGGCGTTCTGGCGCATCGTGTTTGCGCGCGAGGAGGGCGTGCGGAAATGACGCCGGACGCAACCCCGGTGCAGACGGCTGCCAGCCGGGGGCTGCTGGGCTGCCATCACTGCGGCACCGTGTGGCGCGGTGCGCAGGTGCACGAGCCCTGCGCGCGCTGCGGCACCCGGCTGCACCGGCGCAAGCCCGACAGCCTGAGCCGCACCTGGGCGCTGGTGGTTGCCGCGGCCATCCTGTACCTGCCCGCGAACCTGTTGCCGGTGATGATCACGCGCACCCTCTTCGGCGCGCAGTACGACACCATCATGAGCGGCATCATCTATTTCTGGGTGTCGGGCGCCTGGGGGCTGGCGGCCATCATCTTCATCGCCAGCTTCCTGGTGCCGCTGTTCAAGCTGGCGGCGCTGGCCATCATGGCCTGGTCGGCCGGGCGGCATACCGACTGGCGGCGCCAGGAGCGGGCCACGCTCTACCGCATCGTCGAGTTCATCGGCCGCTGGTCGATGCTGGACGTGTTCGTGGTGTGCCTG
>JAFECZ010000727.1 GCA_018241905.1 Pseudomonadota bacterium | reverse complement strand
CAGCACTTTCCCGATGCACCCAACCGCCCCGAGTTCGCTTCGACCCGGCTGGCCGCGGGCGAGACATTCAGGAGCAGCACGCTGATGCGCTTTGGCACGTTCGGCGCCCACGAAGATCCATTCCAGAAACCGCTTGAACAGGAACCCAAGCCATGAGCTCTCCCCGCTACCAGGGCGTCTTTCCGGTGGTGCCCACCACCTTTGCCAGCAATGGCGAACTCGACCTCGTCAGCCAGAAGCGCTGCGTCGACTTCATGATCGACGCGGGTTCCAACGGGCTGTGCATCCTGGCCAATTTCTCCGAGCAGTTCGCGCTGTCGGACCACGAGCGCGAAGTGCTCACCGGCGTCATCCTCGACCATGTTGCGGGCCGCGTGCCGGTGATCGTTACCACCACGCATTTCGGCACCGCCGTGTGCGCGCAGCGCAGCCGCCGCGCCCAGGAAGCCGGCGCATCGATGGTGATGGTGATGCCGCCCTATCACGGCGCGACGCTGCGGGTATCGGAGCAGCAGGTGTACGAGTTCTATGCCGGCGTGTCCGATGCCATCGACATCCCGATCATGATCCAGGACGCGCCCGTGGCCGGCACGCCGCTGTCGGCCGTGTTCCTGGCGCGCATGGCGCAGGAGATCAAGCAGGTGAGCTACTTCAAGATCGAGACGGCCGGCGCGGCCAGCAAGCTGCGCGAGTTGATCCGCCTGGGTGGCGATGCCGTCGAAGGCCCGTGGGACGGCGAGGAAGGCATCACGCTGCTGCCCGACCTGCAGGCCGGCGCCACGGGCGCGATGACCGGCGGCGGGTTTCCGGACGGCATCCGCAAGATCGTCGATCCGTTCCGTGCCGGGCGCCTGGAAGAAGCCGCAGCGGCCTACGGGCAATGGCTGCCGCTCATCAACTACGAGAACCGCCAGGCCGGCTTCCTCGCGGCCAAGGCCTTGATGAAGGAAGGCGGCATCATCGCCTGCGAGGCGCCCCGGCATCCGTTCCCGGCCCTGCATCCGGCCGTTCGGGCCGGGTTGCTGGAAACGGCACGGCGGCTCGACCCGCTGGTGCTGCGCTGGGGACGCTGAAGCCCTTCTTCTTGCAGAATCGGCAGCATGTCTGCCGCTCCAACCCTTGTCCTGCTGCCCGGCCTCGCCTGCGACGAGCGCCTGTGGCAAGCCCAGATGCCCGCCATTCCTGCCGCGCTTGCGCCGCGCGTGACCGACGCGCATGCGCGCCATGCCCGGATCGAGGAAATGGCCGCCGCCGTGCTGCGTGAAAACCCCGGGCCGCTGGTCCTCTGCGGCGCTTCGATGGGGGGAATGATCGCGATGGAAGCGGCGCGCCAGGCGCCCGAGCGCATCGCGGGCCTGGCCCTGCTGGGCACCAACGCCCAACCCGAGGCACCCGAGACCTACCAGCTGCGTGCCGAGGCCATCGAGCTTTTCGAGCGCGGCGAGTTGCGCGAAGTGCTCGAGCCCAACATCGCATTCGCCTTTCATCCCAAGCAGGCCGACGACGAGGCCCTGGTGCAGCGCTACCTGACGATCATCCTGGACGCAGGCGCCGGGCAGCTCATCCGGCAGAACCAGGCCTTGATGCACCGGCCCGACCAGCGCCCGCACCTGCCGAACGTGCGCTGCCCGGTGCTGGTGCTGTGCGGCGAGAACGACATCCTCACGCCGCCGCCGATGTCGCGCGAAATCGCCGCGCTGGTGCCGGGTGCGGTGCTGCGCTGGGTGCCCGAGTGCGGACACATGCTCACCATGGAAAGGCCGCGCTACGTCAACGCGGTGCTGGGCGACTGGCTGCAGCAGTTCAGCTTGCCGGCCTGAAATGAAAAGCGGCGGACAAGTCCGCCGCAGGCAGCCACGTTCAGATAGAGATAGCGCGGGCCGCTCAAGAGCCGATGACCTGCGGATCGCCCTCGCCGGCCG
>JAFECZ010000726.1 GCA_018241905.1 Pseudomonadota bacterium | reverse complement strand
GGCTGGGAGTGGCCCACGAGGTATCGGTATCAGCAGCCGTGCGCGCTCTACCTCTTTTGACGACCTCGGAGCTGTCCGACGAAGCGCGCGCGGCCGAAGCGTTGCGAATATATGTCCGCGCCAGTCAGGAACTCGTCGCTGTCGGCGATAGCGCTGCGCCACGATGGCTCCAGGACTTTCGAGCGCACGCGGTCTTCCTGGACCATCGCGGTCAGATGGTGGGTTTGGACGAGGCACTCTTCGCCGACGACCAGCCCGCGACCAGCGCGCTTTTTTCGAGCGAAGGCGGCATCTCGTTCCTGAGAGTCCCGCCTGCACGGCTGCCGAAGATCCAGGTTCTGCTGGATGCCGTTGGCGTCCCACTGTTGTCCGCCAGCGTGAAGATCACGCTCGAAGAACCGGACGCTGGACGCATCAATGCGGTTCTCACGGGGCGCTTGCGGGAGCGTTATCGTCACATCGCGCGCTTGGTCTACGGCCTTTCCCACACAGCGTTTGAGCGAGCGAAAGCCGCAGGTCTTTGGAGGCATCTGTCGCTGCTGACAGTACTCGATGTCGACCAATTGACGGTCCTCACCACCTTGCAAGGGATCACCGTCTCTACCCAGGGCGAAGTCGTGATCGCCAGGAATGCCGCGTATGTGAGGGTGGGCGCAAAGGGAGCTGTGGATCGGCTCGCTCGCGAAGTCTGCGGCCTGCTCAAGGCCCCCATGACACATGTCGATGGCATCAGCAGAATCTTGCGCGAAGAGCATCTCGCTGAGGTGGAGGAGTATCTCGACGTGCGTGACCTGGTTGCGCTGCCGGAAGACGAACTGTCCCAGTTGACGCTGGAAGCCCCACCCGCCGTCATCGAGGACGCGGATCCACCCGAACCTACCGACATTGAGATGCCAAGCGCCGCAACGCAATCTCCACCAATACCACCAGCCGCATCTCCTGCGTCGGGAAGCGAGGAGACGCAAGGTTCCAAGGCAGTTGCACCAGCAGTCTCTCCTGCGATCGGAACCCGTGTTGGAGCCGGTCCTGCGACACATCCTCTGCCCCCCAACACCTCAGAGGAAGGTGATGGGGCGCGTCTGCCCTCCCCTTTGATCGCTGCCGGCACAGCGAGCCAAACGAATGCAACACCGCGCATGAGCCCCCCAACGTCGTCGCCTTCCTTCGCTCCTCCGTCTGCCTCAGCATCGTCATCCAACTGGATTGGCACTCACCGGCAATCCAGGGGGAGAAATCGCGCCAAACGTCCCAATGGTCGCGCCGACGCGGGGCATCGTCTGCTGAGCTATGTCGAGCCCAACGCCGAACCTTCGACACCACCGCATGACAATGCCATCGGTAGCGGGAATGACGCCGATCGCGCTCGCGAACGCGATGTCACAGCCCAAGCGGCTGTGCAGCACTTCATGCAAACTCAGCAGGAGAAGTGGGCCAGCCTGGAGGAGATGCCGCATTTCAACAAGGGCTTCGATATTCGCGCCGTCGCCCACGACGGCACCGAGCACTTCATCGAAATCAAAGGCCAGTCTGCCGCATGGACCATTGCGGGCATTGCCATGACACCCGCGGAACTGCTGTGCGCCGCTGAACATCGGACGCACTACTGGCTGTGCGTCGTGGAACATGCTGCACAACCCGGACAGCAGATTCTTCATCTGGTGAACAACCCTTTTGGCAGGGCCGACCAGTTTCGCTTCGACTCGGGGTGGAAAGCTGCCGCGATCCGGGAGGCTGCGCACGCGCCGCTGGTACCGACCTCAGGATTGCGAATCGAAATCCCTGGCCTCGGAATCGGCACCATCGCCAGTGTGAAAAAAGGCGGCAGTTTGTTCAGCAAAGTCCACGTCTATCTCGCCGACGGGCGGCAGGTCTTCAGAGTATTCGATCCGGCCCGCATGCGCCTGTCCAAAGAGGCTTGAAGATGGCCACCATGAGACC
>JAFECZ010000725.1 GCA_018241905.1 Pseudomonadota bacterium | reverse complement strand
CCCACTGCCGCTGGGTGTTCTACGCCTACTACGCCACCCACCTGTGGCTGCTGGCTCTCTATCTGGCCTTGAGTTGACGCCAGACAAACGCCTTGAATCTTTGATGCTGGCGCCGATCTGCCGCGAGCAGCAGCAAGTTCGGCCGTTCTTTCTTTTCTACTGCGTTCTATATAGCGTCCTGCTATAAATCCCGTTCCCATGGACAGCATCCAACTTCGCATCCGCATCGATGGCGACATCGCCGAGAAGGCATTGAAGATGGCGCAGGCGCGGGGGATGGATTTGCCCGACGTCGTTCGGATGATGCTCATCAAGGCGGTCCAGATTGGCGATTTCGCTATCGGAAATGAGCTTGCAAAGCTCCAGCAGCTTGAGCAGCACGCCAGGCGCAAGCCCTACTTCGAGTACGAGGCAAGTCAGTGGAACTCGATGAAGACGCAGTTGGACGCCGAGTTGGCGCTCGCGCTACTCCATCAATTCATCGCCTCCCGCACGCTGGAGCTCGAGGCTCTTTCGGAGCAGGACCCGCCCGATGCCGAACGGATCGGACAGCTCGGCCAGCAACGCGACCAGGCTCGCCAGAGCCTCGCGGCCCTGGACCTCAAGGACCTGAACTCTGTTCATGCAATCCTTGAGCAATTCAGCCCGGTCGGCGAGCCCCTGAGCTCGCCCAATGCGGGCCAGAGCGACCAAAGATGTCCATGGTGACCCGGCCACTGTCTATCACAGCAGGCCCACGGGCGCCGTCCGAGCGAGAGCTCCGGCGCCTGTTCGAGCGGTGTGTGGCACCCGATCTGTTAATCGGGGTACAGCCCTCGGCCCGCCCGGTCGCCATGATCGTCACAGGCCAACCCGGCGCGGGCTTGGCGTCCGTCGCTGTGGATCTGAGCAAGCAACTCCTGCGCACGGTCGACACCGCAGCGCATGTATCGGTGAATCGATTGCGCGCCTATCACCCACTATGGGCACAAGGGGGTGACCTTCCGCCGACAGCAGCCGCTCGCGTAGCCGAAAGTTGCCAGGCTTGGTTCGAGCGCATCGTGGCGGATGCCCAGAGGCGCCGGTTGAACCTGGTCGCGGAAGTCGAAACGATTGCCATCGACACGCTTCCAACGCTCGCAACCGACTTGCGAAGCAAGGGTTACGTCGTGCAGGCCGTGTTTGTTGCGGCCTCCCGCGAGGAAAGCTGCCTAGCCATGCTCGCGCACTACGAGATGCGACGGCGCTCTGGCCTGGCCGCCGAAGCGCCGTCAATCAAAGTACATGATCATGCCTTCAACAGGGTGTCGAATGTGCTGGGACGGATGGAGCTTGAGCACCTCGTCGAAGGATTGCGCGTGGTTGCCCCTGCTGGCTCCCATCTCTACGAGAGCCGGGTGATCGGCGGGGAACTCCGTCGTGTTCCGCGAGCTGCCGAAATTTTGGGCATTCAGCAGAACAAGCCCCCGTCGGCCAAGGAACTTGTCCAGTACGCGATGCGGTGGGAGACGCTGGTGCAACGCATGGCCAACGACCCGCGCTTCCCTCGAGAGATTGCCAGCCAGACGGTGCAGGGACGCAACGCGGCGGTCGCCCGCTGCGAGCGGGACGCTACGGCAGACCAGATGCTCAAGTGGGCGCGCGAGGCCGGCGCATTCCGAGTGATGAATCGATTCGAGTTTCTCAATGAGTTCCCGCATCACGCGCGGGCCGTTCAAGCGATGAACATTGCAGCCGCCGAGTCCGAAAAGTACCCGACCGAGCAAGCGGAGCGTCTGATGCTCCGTGCCCGGGAGAACATTGCACAACGCATCGAACGCGGCGACATGGCACGCATCGCCGCTCGCCGGGAAGTCCAGGTCGCCCAGCAAGGACGCACGAGCTAGTGCCCGCGCCTGCGATCTCTGAAGGCACTGACAGTGCACCTGATCTACTCGGCCCGGCGGATCGAAGGGTTCCT
>JAFECZ010000724.1 GCA_018241905.1 Pseudomonadota bacterium | reverse complement strand
GAATACGCCGACCTGCTGCGCCGTGCCGACGCCATCTTCATCGAAGAGCTGCGCAACTTCCGCGACGAGGCCACCGGTAAGACCTGGTACGACCTGACCAGCCAGGCCTTCACCGTCTTCCTGCCCGTGAAAAGCGTGGGCGTGATGGGCGACGGCCGCACCTACGACTATGTGGTGGCGCTGCGCGCGGTGCAGACCAGCGACTTCATGACGGCCGACTGGGCCGAGCTGCCCTATGCGCTGCTCAAGAAGGTGTCGGGCCGCATCATCAACGAGGTGCGCGGCATCAACCGCGTGACCTACGACGTCTCGAGCAAGCCGCCGGCGACCATCGAGTGGGAGTGAGGTGTGCAGATAGTGTCTATATGAATCAATGACTTAGATCGAACTCCGGTGTCCGTGAGCACGAGGGACCGAGCGGGCAGACCACTGTCCGCGACGCAGCGTGGCAGGAGGTATCGACGTTGTATATACTTCGTTGATACCCAAGCTTGCGGAGCTGATCATGTCCAAAGAAGCCATGTTCACCATGAAGCTGGAGCCGGAGTTGCGCGACGCCTTCATGGCCGAGGCCGAAGCCAACCACCGCCCTGCATCACAGGTGGTGCGCGAACTAATGCGGGAGTTCGTCGAGCGTCAACGGCAAGCCCGTGAGTACGACGTGTTCCTACGCGCCAAGGTCGACACGGCGCGCGCGCAGATTGAGTCCGGTCAATATGCCAGTGAGGCCGAAGTCGAGGCCCGCTTTGCTGCCCGTCGCAATGCACTGCGGGCCAAAACCAGCGGTCCTGACGCATGAGGGTCCTATGGACCTTGTCCGCCGAACAAGACCGTGCCGACATCGTCGACTTCATCGCCCAGGACAATCCGCTCGCCGCCATCCGCATGGATGAGATGTTCTCGGCAACTGTCGGCCGGCTGGCCGAGCACCCCCTGCTGGGACGGGCCGGGCAGATCCCGGGCACCCGCGAGTTGATCCCACACGAGAGCTATCGGCTGTTCTATGAGGTGCGGGCTGATACCGTCTGGATCTTGACCTTGGTGCATACCGCTCGCCTGTGGCCGCCGACCCGGTCGTGATCGGAGGCTAGCAAAAGCGCTCGGTTATTGATGGAAGAAGTGACGGTAAAGCACGATGCCTCGGACTACGAAAGACAGTTCTCATGCGGGCCTTCCAGCTCTCGGAAATCATCGAGTGGGAATGACCCGCTGCCATAGAACATGAGGCCCCAGGCGATCCACGATGCCTTCGTGACGCGCGAGACAGTGCAAGAACTCGGGATGCGCTCGTCTCTTGCCAACCTGGCGGCCTACCTCGCGTAGGTGCATTCTCGATGCGCGCCAGCCTGCCCACGGCCGAGCGCCTTTTCTTTGCAGTGCGGCCCGACGCGGCAAATGCGCAGCGCATCGAGGCGCTCGCGCAGGCGGTGCGTCGGCGCCACGGCCTGCGCGGCAAGTCGCTCGGGCCCGAGCGCTTTCATGTCACGCTGCACCTGATCGGCGACTTTGCCCGCGGCATCCCGGCGCAGGTGCTGGCCAGCGCGCTGGATGCGGCTCGGCCGGTGGCCGCCCAGGCTTCGCCCTTCCTGATCGGCTTGGACACGCTGGCGAGCTTCACGCGCAAGCGGCGCAACATTCCGCTGGTCCTGCTCGGCGAGGACGGCGTTCAAGACGTCGCGCGGCTGCAGCAGGCCCTGCTGGCCGCCTTGACCGCGACGAACGTTGCCGGCCGGGTGGAGCCCGGTTTCACGCCCCACCTGACCCTGCTGTACGACGACCAGCCATTGGCGCCGCAAGCCATCGAGCCGGTGAGCTGGCGCGTCGAAGAGCTGCTGCTGATGCGCAGTCTGCTGGGCCGCAGCCGCCACGAGGTGCTGGCCCGCCTGCCCTTGGGCGCCTGAACGCGGCCGCTACTGGCTCAGGACGAAGGCCGCGAGCGCCTTG
>JAFECZ010000723.1 GCA_018241905.1 Pseudomonadota bacterium | reverse complement strand
GGGCGAGCATTCCCTGTCCACCGGCGACGTGTTCATGGCAGGCGCATGCCCTCGAAGAAGGTCTGCACAGCTTCCGGCGCGGAAGGGGCGCCCAGCACCGTGGCCTGATACAGCGACACGGTGCCATTTCGCTGCTGATGCGCGAACCACAGCTGGCGCACCTGCTGCCCGGGTCGTTTTTCCGCGGCTGCCTGGCCGCTCGCCGCGAACTGCAGCGGTGCGGGCACGGCCGCCGCCCGGGGCACCGTCGCAGGTCGCTCGTCGATGCTCGAACCTGCCCACTGCGCCCGGGCCTGGCTTTGCCACGCGGCCATCCAGCTTTGCGCCTGCATGGCGTCCGAAGCACCGGCCTGGGCCACGGCAAAGGTGGCGCCGCCCGCCTCGCAGCCGATCATGCGCACGGCCACCGGCTGGCTGCCCAGCCGCAGGTCGCGCTCGGCCCGGTCGGGCTTGCAGGGCAGCAGCGCAACAAGTTCCGCGTCGCCGCCGACGGGGACTTCCCGCCAGTTGAAGGTCGGGCTGCAAGCGGCGGCCGCGAGTGCCGCGGTGCCCGCGACAAGCACGGCACGGCGGGAGGGAACGAAGGTCATGGAGCGCCGATTATGGTGGTCGCCCCAAGGGCTGCAGAATTTGCCGCCGGGAACTAAAATCGGCGCTTCCAGCTCGATTGCCTGCCATGAAGAAAAACGCCGTCATCGCCGTCGCACTTGCCACCGCCCTGGCCGTTGGCGCGGGCGTCTACATGCAAACGGGTGTTTCTGCCGCGCCGGCATCGACCTTCGTGCTGCTGGACGGCAGCAAGAAGAGCACCGACGACCTCAAGGGCAAGGTCACGCTGGTCAATTTCTGGGCCACAAGCTGCACCACTTGCGTGGGCGAGATGCCCAAGGTGATCGCCACCTACGAAAAATACAGGCAGCAAGGCTACGACACCCTCGCGGTGGCCATGAGCTACGACCCGCCGTCCTATGTGGTGAACTTCGCGCAAACCCGCAAGCTCCCGTTCCAGGTGGCCATCGACAACACCGGCTCCGTGGCCAAGGCGTGGGGCGACGTGCAGCTTACCCCGACCACCTACCTGGTCAACAAGCGAGGCGAGATCGTCAAGCGCTATGTGGGCGAGCCCGATTTCGCCGAACTGCACAAGCTCATCGAGAAGCTGCTGGCGGAAGCCTGACCCGCTGAGCCAAATCAAGAAAAAGGGCGCCCTGGGCGCCCTTTTTTCGTCTTACCTGTTTCTGTATGCGTCGTGACAGGACTTGCAGGTTTCTCCGGTCGCCGCCACCTGGGCCTTGATGGCATCCAGGTTGCCGCCCTTGGCCACAACCGCCAGCTTTTCGGTGTTGGCCTGGAGCTTGTCGCTCAGCTCCTTGAACTTGGCCTGCTCCTTCCAGATTTCCGGCTTGGCCTTGCCGCCCTCGGTGCCCGCTGCGAACCCGGCCCACGGCAGCTTGGAGATGGTCGCGACCAGCTCGGCGTTGGCGGCGGCTGCCGCGGCGTCGAAAGGCACGCGCCCATTGGCCATGGCCGCCACGCGGCCGAAATGCTGCGCCTGCAGGAACATGGCGCTCTGGCGATAGTTGACGGCGTCTTCCGATTTGGCGAATTGCGCGGCCGCGGGCGCAGCGGCGAAGATGGCGCCCGCAGCGAACAAGACCGAAACAAGGCGACTGATCATGGGTTTCCTTTCTTTTCTTCTTGAGCGTTGGAAAGCCGCTGCCAAGCCGCAGCGACGCGCCAGTGTAGGAGCCGGTGCGCCGAAGCGCATAGAAACAACCCCGAGACTGCGGAGCACCCAGCTTTGCTAATCTGCGCCTTCGACCACTCCCGCGCCGCCGCCTTGCCGGCTGCGCCAACCTGATGCCCGACCGTTCCGCCTTGTCCACCGGCTTTGGCGAGCTTGATGCCGGCCCGACCGTCCGCGTGCGCGTGTGGGACCTTCCGA
>JAFECZ010000722.1 GCA_018241905.1 Pseudomonadota bacterium | reverse complement strand
ATTTGAAACAGTCATTGCCCAGGGAATTGGGGCTTTCTATCGAAAGAGCTAGTGCTTTCGAGGCAATGCAACCGTGCAAAACGCACGATGTGTATCCAGAAGCGGTTACCTTGTGTGTCGCGACGATTGCGCCGGCATTTGCGTGCACCATGGCGCCGCGCACCCAACGACAAACCAACACGATGGAGACACCCGCATGAAACCCACCACCGCCCTGCCGGGCCTGCCCGAGTTCACCCGCCGCCAACTGCTGCGCGCCGGGGGCTCGCTTGCCGCGGCGGGCGCCCTGCCGTCGCTGGTCTCGCCGGCCATGGCCGACACCGCCTGGCCCAGCAAGGCCATCCGCTTCGTGGTGCCCTTTGCGCCGGGCGGCAGTTCGGAAATCGTCGCCCGCTCGACCGCGGCCGAGCTGTCCAAGACGCTGGGCCAGAACGTGTACGTCGACAACAAGCCCGGCGCGGCCGGCAACATCGCAATGCAGGAAGTAGCCCGCGCCGACGACCAGCACACGCTCATCCTGGGGCACATCGGCACGCTGGCGGTCAACCCGTACATCTTTGCCAAGCTGCCCTACGACCCGAACAAGGATTTCAAGCCCATCAGCCTTCTGGCCAAGGTGCCCAGCCTGTACGTGGTGCACCCCGACGTGCCGGCGAAGAACCTGAAGGAGTTCGTGGCCTACGCCAAGTCCAGGCCCGGCAAGCTCAGCTACGGCTCGGCCGGCAACGGCAGCGCCGGGCACCTGGCCTTCGAGTACCTGAAGATGGTGGCCGACTTCTACATGCTGCACGTGCCCTACCGCGGCACCGGCCCCTTGATGACCGACCTGCTGGCCGGCCGGCTCGAAGCCTCGGCCATCGGCGCGGCGGCCGTGATTCCCTTCATCAAGTCGGGCAAGCTGCGCTGCATCGCCACGGGCTCGACCAGGCGCCTGCCGCAGTTGCCCGACGTGGCCACCGTGGCCGAGCAGGGCTTTGCCGGCTTCGAGATGACGCAGTGGTACGGCATGCTCGCGCCTGCCAACCTGGCGCCGGCCAACGTGGCCAAGCTGTCGGCCGAGACCATGAAGGCGGTCAAGGCGCCGGCGGCCATGGAGCGGCTGTCGGGCGATGCGGCAGAAGTCATCGGCGGCACGCCCGAGCAGTTTGCGCAGTTCATCGCCAGCGAGCAGGCGCGCTGGCAGAAGGTGATTGCGCGCGCGGCCATCAAGCCGGACTGAGCTTCTCCCGCCCCAGCGCCTGCGCCATGAAATCCACGAAGGCCCGCACGCGCGCGGCCAGCTGGTGGCGCTGCGGATAGACGGCATACACGTCCGCATCGGGCGTGTAGTAGTTCGGCAGGATCTGCACCAGCCGGCCGCTGCGCAGGTAGCGGTCGATGTCCCATTCGGCGCGCATCAGCACGCCGTGCCCCTCCAGCGCCCACGACACGGCGATCTCGCCGTCGTTGGTGGTGAGGTTGCCGCGCGTCTTCACCGATTCGGTCTTGGCCGAGCGCCCTCGACCGCTGGACAGGCGCCACACGCCGTAGGCCTCCTCGCCCTGGCGGATGCCGATGCAGTTGTGGCGCGCGAGGTCGTTGGGCACCTTGGGCACGCCGTGCCCTGCAAGGTAGGCCGGCGAGGCGCACAGCAGCCGCCTGTTGGGCGCGATGTGCCGGGCAATGACGCGTGAATCCGGCGGCGCGCCGAACCGGATGCACACGTCGCAGGTGTCGTCGGTGAGCGCAGGCGGGTTCACCGACAGCTGCAGCTGCACCTCCACCTGCGGATGCCGCTTGACGAACTTCGAGATGACCGGCGCCACGTGGCTGCGACCGAAGCCCAGCGTGGCATTGACCCGCAAGAGGCCCCGCGGCGTGGCCTTGCCGACACCCAGCATCTGCTCCATGCCGTCGATCTCCGCCAGGATGCGCCGCGCATGCTGCAGGTACAGCTCGCCCTCGGGCGTGAGGCT
>JAFECZ010000721.1 GCA_018241905.1 Pseudomonadota bacterium | reverse complement strand
CAAGACTATTGCCGGGCTCGCCGAGGGTGGTGTCTATCGCACCGACCATCACCTGGCCGTGCTGCGTGCCCAGCCCGCGCGCGGCGTTCCGCAGCAGACCGTGGCCGCACACGTGCGCCGGCTTGAAGCACTGCGCCGTGGCGGCCTGGTAGAGCGCGTCGCAGAGGGTGTCTGGCGCGTGCCGGCCGACCTGCCTGAGCGTGCGCGTCAGCACGATGCGCAGCGCCTGGCTGGCGGCAGAGTGACGCTGCACTCGCACCTGCCCATCGAGCGGCAGACACGCGTGATCGGCGCGACTTGGCTGGACCGGCAGTTGATCGGTGGCTCGATGGGCGTCGCCGACACGGGCTTCGGAGGCGAGCTGCGCGAGGCGCTGCGCCAGCGCACCGACTTCCTCGTCGAGCAGGGCTTGGCCGAGCGGCGCGGTGCGCGCGTGGTGCTTGCGCGCAACCTGCTGGGCAGCTTGCGACAACGCGATCTCGATGCGGCCGCGCTCACCATCGCAGGCGAGACGGGCCTGTCGTACCGGCCGGTGATAGATGGTGAGCGCGTGTCCGGCGTGTACCGCAAAAACCTACTTCTTGCGAGCGGTCGCTTCGCAATGCTCGACGACGGTTTGGGCTTCAGCCTCGTGCCGTGGAAGCCGGTGATCGAGCAACGCCTGGGGCAGCGCATGACGGCGATCATGCGCAGCAGCGGCGTAACTTGGGAGCTGGGTCGGCAACGCGGTATGACGCTTTAGTCCGCGAGAGGATCTTGCAAGTGAGGCAAGCCGTTGGACCCTCGCGCTTAGCAGGCGTGGCGGCTTATGGGCGGATGTCAGCGCAACGGCTCTGCTTCTGGCTGCCGCACGGCGAGCGCGCGCTGGCGGCGTTTGCGCTCCTGCGGACTGGAACAGTTTGCCTGCGGAGCCGAGGGAGTGTCCAACTAACCGCACGGGAGGTGCTTCGCAATGCAAGCGCCGGAGCCGCGGGACGGGATCGAGCAGTTATCTGATCGTGAATTTCATTCATGAGCAACCTGAACATTCAGGCGTTGACATGCAGGAGATGCATGGTCAAACTTGTTGGCTACGCCCCTTTGGTTGCCGGCTTGGACCCCGCTTCGGAGATTTAGAAAATGTCTGTATACGCTGCGCCCGTGCGGGACATGCTGTTCGTAATGCATGAAATCGGAGGGCTTGAGTCCATCTGCTCCCAGCCGGAGGATGAAAATCTCAGTTCCTCGCTTGTAGAGGCCATTCTCAATGAGGCAGCACGCTACGCTGCTGATGTTCTGGATCCACTCAATCGGAGCGGCGACGCCGAAGGCGCCCGATGGCGCACGGGTGAAGTGACAACGCCCCACGGGTTTCGTCAAGCTTGGAACAGCTTCACTGAGAACGGATGGAATGCGATGCCCGCGCCAAAAGCTTGGGGCGGACAGGGGCTTCCTGTCCTGGTTTCGACGGCCGTGCTCGAGATGTGGAAGTCCGCCAATGTGGCGTTCAGCCTTTGCCAGATGCTGACACTGGGCGCCATCGAGGCCATTCAACACCATGCGAGTGAAGAGCTCAAGCGGCGCTTTTTGCCGCCCATGGTCGAGGGGCGCTGGACGGGCACCATGAACTTGACGGAACCTCAGGCAGGCTCGGACGTGGCTGCAATACGAACACGTGCCGTGCCGGAGGGCGAGTTCTATCGCATCACCGGAAACAAAATATTCATCAGCTGGGGCGAGCATGACCTTGCCGAGAATATCGTCCATCTCGTGCTGGCGCGGTTGCCCGACGCTCCTCCGGGCATCAAGGGCATATCACTATTCCTTTGTCCGAAATTCATCGTCAACGACGATGGGTCGCTTGGAGCGCGCAACGATCTCGTCTGCACCGCGATCGAGCACAAAATGGGCATACACGCGAGTCCAACGGCATCTATGGCGTTCGGCGACAGCGGTGGCGCTCTCGGATATTTGATTGGC
>JAFECZ010000720.1 GCA_018241905.1 Pseudomonadota bacterium | reverse complement strand
CGGCGGCGCTGGGCTACTACCGCAACGAGGGGGCGGTGGGGGTGGCCCTGCGGCGCACGGCGGACAACGGACGCTGGAGCATCAGCGGCGGGCTTTCGGGCAGTTCGGGCGGCGTCGCCGCGCGCGCAGGCCTTGGCGGAATTGTGAACTGAGGGGGCGGCATGACGAAGATCGATCCCAGGACCGTGTAGCTACTCCCGCTGCCGACGCTGGCACACCCCGATACCCAGCCATACGTTCCGATGCCCTGGCCCGTGCGTGGGCCGCCGGCAGTCATTCCCGCCAAGTTCGTCGCACCGGGATTGTTTCGGTAGACCACGCTGGATGCGCCCGAGCTGAGGCAGTTGGGTGCTGACGCAGAACGGCACCAACGTCGCCTTCGCGCTGAGCGCGACGCCGGTGTTCTCGAGCGTGAGCATCTTCAACGGCCCGAGCCTGACCACCAACGGCATCAGCGCCGGCGGCAAGACCATCCGCAACGTGGCCCCTGGGGTGAACGCAACGGATGCCGTCACGCTGAACCAGTTCAACGCCGCAGTGGGCGCGATCGCCGCGCCGCTGCAGGCCCGCATCGACGACGTGGGCAACAAGGCTTATGCGGGCGTAGCGTCGGCCATGGCCATGGAGAGCCCGCCCTATATCCCCGGCAAGACCACCATGACGGCGGGCGCGGGCTACTACCAGGGCCAGGGCGGCGCTGCCGTTGCGCTGCGCCGCACGGCGGACAACGGACGCTGGAGCGTGGTCGGCGGCGTGGCGCCGAGTTCGGGCGGCGTGGCTGCGCGCCTTGGTGTCTCGGGCGTTCTTCAATAAGACAAGACGGAGGGAAGAAGGAATGATGAAGCATCGAAGCGGCGTGTTGCGCACGAAAAGCGCTGTGGCAGCACTGGGCGTCCTGGGCGTTTTCGCCATGGGCCTGGCGCAGGCACAGGAAGACGTGAAGTTTCCGGACCTTGCCAGCACCTCCCTGAAGACGGGCGACTTCATCGGCCCCGACCAGCCGGCGCGCGTGCGGCCCGGCATGAACAAGGACCAGGTGCGGCTCGAGCTGGGCAACCCGCATTTCAGCGAAGGCCTCTTCGGCGTGAGCGAATGGGACTACGCCTTCAATTTCTATACCGGCAAGGGCAACGAATACATCACCTGCCAGTTCAAGGTGAAGTACGGCAAGTCCGACGGCGACTACCGCGTGGCCAGCACGCACTGGAAGGGCGCCAACTGTCCGCCGCCCGTCACGCAGGTGGCCGCGGCACCGGTGATGCCCATGCCGATGCAGCAGTGCAAGGCCTGCGGAAAGACCACGATGCGTTCGGACGGCCTGTTCCGATTCAACGGCGCAAAGGAGTCGGATCTGCTTCCCGAGGGGCGCCGGCAGGTCGAAGCGCTCGCATCGTCCATCAAGTCGGATGCTGCGAGCATTCGCCAGGTCGTCGTCACCGGCTACACCGATCGGCTCGGCGGCGAGGAATACAACAACAGGCTGTCGCTCGCCAGGGCGAAAACCGTTGCGTCCATCTTGACGGGCCGGGGCGTCGATCCTTCGTTGATCCGCGCCGTGGGCATGGGTGAAAAGAATCCGGTGACGACTGGCTGCCAGGGCAATGCGGCCACGCCGCAGCTGATCAGCTGCCTGCAGTTGGACCGGCGTGTGGAGATTGAGGTGGTCCCGGCACAGTAGGCAACGTGGCAACTGCGCTTGTGTGGGATTGGAGGCTTCGTATTCGGAGCCTCCTTTTTTGTTTGGGGAGCGCGATGCGTGGGATTGGGATCGGGTACCCACTCAAATAATACAATGTGCATTATGTTAAATCTCAAGGCCAGACTGATTGCGCTCACCGGCAAGATTGTCTATGGCGGTTGCACCCGATCGCGCTCGCGCGCCTGGATCTCGACGACCATGGCGTCGAACTGGCGCTCCATCACGCTGCGCATCGCGATCTTGCCGATCACCGGCGGCAC
>JAFECZ010000071.1 GCA_018241905.1 Pseudomonadota bacterium | reverse complement strand
GCCAGGTTGAGCTTGGGCAGGTTCTGGTCGTAGTCACCCAGGGTGGCCACCCGCAGGGTCTCGGCAATGGCGCTGCTGGTCACGCCCAGGTCGGCCGCGCGGGCGAAGTCGGGGCGCACCGCGATCTCGGGGCGGATCAGGCTGGCGGTGGAGGTGATGTTGCCCAGGCCGGGAATGGTGCGCAGGTCGCGCTCCACGTTGCGTGCCGCCGTGTACAGGCTGTAGGGCTCGTCGCCGGTCAGCACCAGGATGTACTTCTCGCCGGAGCCGCCCAGGCCCACGGTGCTGCGCACGCCGGGCATGGTCTGCATGGCGCTGCGGATCTCGTTCTCGATGACCTGCTTGCGCGGCCGCTCGCCGCGGTCGTCGAGCTGGATGGTGAGCGTGGCCTTGCGCGTCTCGGGCGTGCCGAAGCTGGCGAAGGGGTCGCCGCCGGCGCTGCCGCCCCCAATGGTGGTGTAGACGCTCTTCACGTGCTTGACGGCCATCACGCGGCGGCGCGTTTCCTCGGCCGCGGCGGTGGTCTGCGCCAGCGTGGCGCCGGGCGCGAGCGACAGGTACACCTGCGTCTGCGAGTTGTCGTCCGGAGGAATGAAGCCGGTCTTGAGCAGCGGGATCATCGCCACCGAGCCCACGAAGAACAGCGTGGCCAGCACCATCGTCTTGAAGCGGTGGTGGATGCACCAGTTGGACAGCCACATGTAGGTGCGCAGCCAGCGCGGCTCGTGCTCGGCCGTGACGATGGGCTTGAGGATGTAGGCCGCCATCATCGGCGTGAGCATCCGCGCCACCACCAGCGAGGCGAACACCGCCAGCGACGCCGTCCAGCCGAACTGCTTGAAGAACTTGCCGGCCACGCCGCTCATGAAGGCGGTGGGCAGGAACACGGCGATGAGGGTGAAGGTGGTGGCGATCACCGCCAGGCCGATCTCGTCGGCCGCCTCCATGGCCGCCTGGTAGGGCGTCTTGCCCATGCGCAGGTGGCGCACGATGTTCTCCACCTCCACGATGGCGTCGTCCACCAATATGCCGATCACCAGGGACAGCGCGAGCAGCGTCACCACGTTGATGGAAAAGCCCAGGTAGTGCATGCCGATGAAGGCCGGGATCACCGACATGGGCAGCGCCACCGCAGAGACGAAGGTGGCGCGCCAGTCGCGCAGGAAGAGCCACACCACCAGCACGGCGAGGATGGCACCCTCGTACAGGAGGTGCAGCGAGCCTTCGTACTCTTCCTCCGCCGGGTCGACGAAGTTGAAGGCCTCGGTCAGCTGGATGTCGGGGCGCTGCGCGCGCAGCTCGTCCAGGCGCTTCTGGATGGCGCGGCCCACTTCCACTTCGCTGGCGCCTCGGGCGCGTGCCACCTCGAAGCCCACCACCGGCTTGCCGTCCAGCAGCGCGGCCGAGCGCGGTTCGGCAATGGTGTCGCTGATGCGGGCCACCTGGTCGAGCCGGATGCGTCGGCCGTCGGACAGCGGGATCTGGATGTTGTCCAGCTCGTTGGCCGAGCTGACGGTGGCCAGGGTGCGCACGGGCTGCTCGCTGCCGCCCAGGTCGGTGCGCCCGCCGGCGCTTTCCACCTGCATCATGCGCAGCTGGCGCGAGATGTCGGCCGCGGTGGCGCCCAGCGCCTGCAGCTTCTGCGGGTCCAGGTCGATGTGCACCTGGCGGGTGACGCCGCCCACGCGGTTCACGGCGCCCACGCCCTGGATCGACAGCAGCATCTTGCTGATGTCGTTGTCCACGAACCAGGACAGGGCCTCGTCGTCCATGCGCGAAGACGCGATGGTGAAGGCCAGCACCGGCTGGGCCGCAAAGTCCAGCTTGGTGACCACCGGATCGCGCAGGTCGGCCGGCAGGTCGGCACGCACGCGCTGCACGGCCGAGCGCACGTCGTCCACGGCCTCCTGCACGGGCTTCTCGAGGCGGAACTCGACGATCAGGTTGGCCGCGCCGTCCTGCACCTTGGTGGTGATGTGCTTGAGGCCCTGGATGGTGGCGATCGAGTTCTCGATCTTGCGCGCCACGTCGTTCTCCAGCTGCGAGGGCGCGGCGCCGGGCAGGGCGGCCGTGACGGTGACGGTGGGCAGGTCGATGTCCGGAAAGTTCTGCACCTTCATCGCCTTGAAGGAGATGAGGCCGCCGAAGCTCAGCAGCACGAACAGCATCACTGCAGGAATGGGGTTGCGTATGGACCAGGCCGAAACGTTCATGGCGCGGCTCCTCTCGTGTCTTGTCGCTTACTTGGCGGCCGAGCCGTTGCCCGCGGCAGCGGGTGCATCGACCACGCGAACCAGGTCGCCGTCGTTCAGGAAGCCGGCGCCTTGCACCACCACCTTGGCATCGGGCGGCAACTCGGTCTTGATCTCGACCCGGTCGCCCACGCGGCGGCCGGTCTCGACCTTGACGGCGCGCACGCGCTGGTCGGGCTGCAGCACCAGCACGTGGTTGAACCCGTCGCGCGGCACGATGGAGGCCTGCGGCACGGTGCGCGCCTGGTTGCGACCCAGCTCGAAGTCGCCGCTGGCGAACATGCCGGCCTTCAGGGACGACTTGCCTTGCAGCGCCGCCGGCAGGTCGACATAGACCAGCGCGTTGCGCGTCTGCGGGTCGACCGTGGGCGCCATGCTGCGCACGGTGCCGCGCACCTGCGCGCCGCTGGCGCCGGTGACCACGGCCGGCGTGCCGACCGCGACGCGGCCCAGCTCGGTGGCCGTGACTTCGGCGCGCCACTCCAGCCGTCCCTGCCGGATGAGCCTGAACAGCTCGGTGCCCGAGCTCACCACGCTGCCCACGGTGGCGGTGCGCGACGACACCACGCCGTCGTCGGGCGACAGCACCTGGGTGTTCTGGATGCGTACCTGCTGCGCCGCCAGCGAGGCCTTGGCCGCCTCGACCCGCGCCTTGGCCGTCTGCTCGGCCGTGAGGTACTGGTTGATCTGCTGCTGGCTCAGCGCGCCCGTGGCCTGCAGGGTGCGCGCGCGCGCCGCATTGCCGGCCGCGTCCGATGCGGTGGCCTGCGCCTCGACCAGTGCGGCCTTGGCTTGCGCCAGGTCGGCCTGCACCGATTCGCCCGAGAAGGTGGCCAGCACCTGGCCCTTCTTGACCACGTCGCCCACGTTCACGCGCACCTCGGCCAGGCGCAGGCCGGCGGCCTCGGAGCCCACGCTGGCTTCCTGCCAGGCGGCGATGTTGCCGTTGGCCGGCAGCGTGACCACCAGCTCGGTGTCCTCGGGCTTGGCGACCGTCACCGTGAGCGCGGGGCGGGCCGGCACGTCGGACTTGGCTTTTTCTTCTTCCTTGTGCGCGCCTTCCTTGGGGCGCATGGCAAAGACGGCGATCAGCGCAACAGCGATCAGCACCGCAAGCGCGATGAGCAGGTTGGATCGTTTGATGTTCTTGATGTTCATGGCGTGGTCGATGCTGAATTGGGAGCGCTGGACACGGTGGTCGGCGCGGCAGCTGTGCCGTCATCCGGCCGTTGCCAGCCGCCGCCCATGGCGCGGTACAGGGTGACGAAAGCCTCGGCGCGTTCGCGCTGCAGGCCCACCAGCGTGAGCTGCGAGACGAAGAGCGAGCGGCGCGAGTCCTCCAGCTCGAACAGGCTGGCCAGGCCGGTGTCGTAGCGGGCCTGGGTGGCGTTGAAGGAGCTCTGGAAGTCGCGCACCGCGTTGGTCGCATCGGCAAAGCGGTCGTTGGTGCTTTGCAGCGTGACCAGGGCCGACTCCACCTCGCGCACGGCCTGGCGCACGGTGGAGCGGTATTGCGAGGCCGCTTCGTCGTAGCGCACGTGCGCGGCCTCGGCGTTGGCGGCGCGGGTGCCGCCGTCGTAGATGGGAATGTCCAGCGCCAGCGGGCCGATGCTCCATGTGTTGATGGATTCGGCAAAGCTGCCCATTTCGAAGCGCATCCTGGCGATGGAGCCGGTGAGCGTCAGCCGCGGATAGCGGCGGGCCTCTGCGGTGCCGACGTCTGCACTCGCGGTAGCCACGGCCCGCTCGGCGGCGTACACGTCGGGGCGCTGCGCGAGCGCGGCGGCGGGCACCGACTCGATGGCGTTCACCGTGGGCAGCGCGGGCTCGATGGGGGCCGCATCCAGCTTGGCGTCCAGCGCTGCGGCGTCCATGCCGGTAAGCGCCACCAGCGCCTTGCGCAGCAGCGTGCACTGCGCACGTTGCTGCGTGGTGCGCGCAGATGCGTCGGCCGCGCTGGCACGTGCGCGCGCAGCGTCGGCGGGCGCCTGGAAGCCGGCCTTGGCGGCCAGGTCGGTCAGGCGCGCGGTGTCGCTGCGCGACTGCCCATCCGACACGGTGACCGCCAGCTCGCGCTGGCAGGCACGCTCGTCGAAGTAGTTGAGCGCGGTGTCGGCCGCCACCGAGATGCGTGCCGAGTGCCAGCGCGCATCGGCGCTGTCCACCTGCGCCTGCGCCGCATCGCGGCCCGCACGCAGGCCGCCGAACAGGTCGATCTCCCAGCTCGACTGCAAGCCGGCCTGGAAGGTGTTGATGGGCGACAGGGGCTGGTTGGGCGCCGTGGCCGCGAGCTGGTTGCCGCGGCTGGCCTGCAGGTTGCCGTTGAGGTTGGGCGCCAGGGCCGCACCGGCCGCCACGCGATTGGCGCGCGCCTCCGCCAGCCGCGCTGCGGCACTGGCGATGTTGGGGTTGACCTCTTGCGCGGATTCGATCAGCTCGGCCAGCAGGGGTTCGTCCAGCCGCTTCCACCATTGCGCCATCAGGGTCGGCGAGCCGCTGTGGGGCAGGGGGACGTGCCACTGCGCCGGCATGGGGGGCTCGACCTTGTCGGGCGGGCGCGTGGCGCAGGCACCGAGTAGAACTAACAGTAAGGGGGCGCTCAAGCGGCAGGCAAGCGCGTGCGGGCGTCGTTTCCTCATGGTGTCCAGGTCTTCCGCTCGTGGCGGGATGAGCGACCACTGCCAAAGAAGGAGGGTCTGGGTTCGGGCAGGCTCAGTTGGCGAGAACCTCGCTTGCGAGGGGCGGAGCATAGCAAGCAGCACGCAATTTCAAAGTAGGTCGGACGGCCTCTTTCGCTTTACCGGAGTGCTCAGGCGACAGCGGCCACGAATACCCCCAATTGAAATCAAGGCGTAGCCGAAGGAACCGTGCATTGGACGCGGGGACGGCAATGCTCCAGCTGCCGGACCAATAAGTACTACCGATGCCTTCGCAGTGCGACTCGCTGCCTGCGCTTCGCCAACCGTGGAAGACAGGGGAATTTTCGTTGTTTGACAGTTGATGCTCTGACGGTGGTAAGTCTTATAAGTTAATTGTCGAGTGTTGCTATTGCTGAGTCATTTTTCTGAAGTGTTGTTCGGCAATTGGCAATGGTGAAAAAGCCTTCGCGTTGGTCGATCCAAAAGTGATTGATTTGCTCGGTGAGGAATAATGCCGGCGCCTCGGAGATTGAGCTAGGATGAGCACGCCTTCGCGGGAAGGTATTTAGAAAAGGGAGTTGAAGAATGAAATCAAATTTTCGAGCATTTGCGCCTTATGTGTTTGCTGCAATATCGCTTGGTTTTTCAGTTGATTCTTTAGCCGAATCTAGTGCCTGCACCGATTGGATACGGCCGGGCATGTCGCTGGATTTTCAGAAGAACAAAGGAGACATCGAGATATGTGTGGAAAGCGGAAACTACGATCAACAACTTAGCATTCAAGGGCTTCGTGGCGGGAAGGTGAAAATTCGCAGTCAATACGACGATCCATTGCTTCGGGCGAACTTCCGTGGCGGCGTCTTGATAAGAAATTCTTCAGGCATCACATTGTCAAATGTGAATGTTTCGAGGCCGAAGGGTAATCCAGCTACCGATCCTGCTGCCATCTTGATCGATCAAGGTAGTGAAAACAATATTATCGACAATGTGATGGTGCGTGATTCAACTCATGGAATTGCAATTGGGGGTGAGGCATATGACGGCCAGGGAGGGCCGTCAGGTGCGGGAAATATCATTCAAAACAGTCGCGTGGAGAGAATTACGCTAAATGGCATTACGGTTGGAAATGGATCGGGGCTTCCGGTAAATGCATCGCACCTGACCGCACCGTTCGGTACTCATATTTCAAAAAATACGATCACCGATTCTGGAGGGCATGGCATTGATGTGGATGCTTCCAGAGGGGTCAGAATTGTCGATAACGTGATTTCCAGCACTGGTAATACGAAAGAACTTTCGCCGGGCGGTTATTCCGGAATTCATTTGTATTCGGCAGCAGACAGCGGAAGTTGCTCCTCGAACCAGGTGTTCTACAACTACGTTTGGGGCACGGGATCGATTCCCGGCGCCAAAGGCACCGATGGCAACGGCATTCAGATTGACAATTTCTGCGACGACAACGCTGTTGGCTATAACGTTGTTTGGAATAATGCTGGTGCAGGCATTGCGATTTTCAATGCTGCGCGCAATCAAGTTTATTCAAACACCGTTGCCTTCAATTCTCAGCAACCTGATCGTGCGACTACATTTGATCCTCGCAGCTCTGCGGTCGGAGAAATCATATTATCGGCTTGCGTTGACCGCAATCCTGATTCAAGGGTGAACGAATGCGCCGAAGGCCGTCCGCACGATGGTCGAACGCAGAACAATATGGTGTACAACAACATCGTCTTCTCTTCGGTGCAAAAGGCTCCTGCTATCAACGTACACGAAACGGCGGTCAGAAATGAGTTGGATCCTACGCGAGACTTGATGAACAAGGTCGGGCCGAATATGCTTTCGACTGCGGGATCAATAGGTGACCCGGCCTGGCCGCAGTTGGTCTACGGAAAAAATTCGAGTTTTATTGTGGATCAAGATATTGACAAGGCTACGGGTACGAGTGGAAATTTGATTGAGATTCCATTTGTGGTCGGATATGATGCCCGCAATCTGGAAAGTGTTTATTTGAACAATTCCTTCCAGCTCGCAAGACGTCCGAGCAAGATTGGGGAATTTTTTGATGAACGCAAATACTGGAGGGATATCATCGGGCAAAATTCGCTGTCTGGAAGTTCAGTGTATTTCGGGGCGTATTACAACCTGAAGAAGTAAGTAAAAGGGGCAATCGATTGCCCCTTTTTCACCGTTCTTACCAGCTGTACCGATATCCCACGTTGCCCGACACATTGCGCAGGGTGTCTCCACCGATGTTTTGCGCGTACTTCACGTTGGCGTACACCTCGCTGTTCTTGCTCAACGTTCCGCTGAGTCCCAGCCCCAACTCGGCCCAGGTCTTGGCAAGGCCGCGCTCGAAGGCCGTGCTGCCCACCCAGGTCGTGCCGGGAGACAGGAAGTCATGCAGCACGTCCACTGTGACGTAAGGTTTGAAGTCGCTCTTCTGCCCGGCCGGCGCGGTCTTGGACAACCGTACACCGATGCGCCCACGCAATTGGTCCTGCGAATCCGTACTCACGCTGGAGACCTGGTCATCGAAGTCATCCAATCTCAGGTACTGGTACATCAATTGCGCTTGCGGCTCGATGGTGAAGCCGTTTGCCGCCACCACGAATGGTTTGCCGACTTCCCCTGAGATGCCGATGGCATAGCCATCCTGCTGGCCCTTGGCCCCATAGGCATCGCTGTACTTGTTGGAAAACCGCGTGATCTGGCCCACTCCGTCGAAGTAGCTGCCATCGCCCCAGTACTGGGTGTAGTAGCCGCCCAGCGCCTGGGCTTGGGTATCCACCGAGCCGGTGCGGGTGCTCAGGCGCGGATCGATTGCGCGAGCCCTGTCCTCGAAGCGGCCATTGCCGTTGCCCAGGGTGAAGGTGGCGCCCGCATGCCTGTGGCCCCCAGTGGCATCACGCTCTATTTGCCAGTCCTTTCCGAACTGGGCGAAGAAGTCGTTCTGCTTGGCTTGGAAGCGGCCCGAATCGGCATCAAGGTTGTTGCCGCCGATGCGGCCCCACACGCCGTCCTTGCTCGACACATTGCCGCCTTGCTCCGGGCTCTGGATGTCGCCGGCGCGCTCGTGCAGGCGGCCGATGGTTGCAAAGCCGTAGTCGAGGTTCAGGGCTGGGGTGAGGGCGTAGCCAGGTACGGCGGGCCGATAGGCCGCGGTGTCGCCGGAGTCGCCCGTCTTCGAGCTCGACGCCACCGGAGAAATGTTGGAGGAGTGATCAACTTCAACGCCCTTCGCAACTGCGGCCTGCCTTTTCATCGAGTTCTCGGACTTGGGGCTGGGCAGTTCGGAGCGCAGGTACCAGCTGGCTGGCGACCCTTCGCCACCTTGGTACAGGAGGTACTCGTATGCGCCCGCTGTCACCGGTTGACATCCGTATCGACTGCAGAAGCTGTATGCGACAAACGAGTCTGCCGGTGAGCTACCGTCGACTTGCACCATCTTGATCCCATCGCCTACGGTTCGAGCACCGACGCCGCCAATGTTGTTGATCCGCAAATCATGTTTGCCTGAGACGTTTCCAGTGATATGCAATAGGTCGGACTGCGTGGCCGATCCTCCCTCGTTCAATACGACGTTCATGAATATGCTCCCGCCAGTACCGCTAAAGGAGCCTGCTGTCAGCGTCATGAACTTGGAAGAGGGCGAACTGAATTGGATCGACCCGTACTGCATATCGAGAGCAGCCACATCGGAATCACGCGTCATGTACCAAGTACTTCCAGTGGTGATCTGAAAGTTGCCCACGTTCGTCGTGCCGCCAGTCAAGTTCGCGTAGTTGCGCAAACCGATGTGGGCAGTGCTTCCCGCATCTGCCACGACGTCGCCGTAAAGGTCGACTGGGACTGTAGGAATTGTGGAAGATATTAATGAGCGCGTTCCATCAAAGGCGTTGATGGTCAATTCGCTTCCGATGCCGTCGACTGTGATTGCATGTGCAAATATGCCGATGCCGCTGCGATAAGTTCCTGCGCCGGTGAGGTCGATTTGTGCAGTGCCGGTTGCTCGAATGACCTCGGCATTTTCAGAAGTGACCGAAGAGCGAGCCAATCTAGCGTACTGAAGTCGGTCCTTATCGTTTCCAAGTGCGGCAATCCCGGCACTGCCACCACCCGTGGTTGCGATCGAGGTCGACACCAAGTCTATTTGTCCGCCGTCGAATGAAGCGATGCCGAAGGCATCGGTGCCAGCTGTCGAGATGCTGACCTTTGATCCTGTGATGGCCGAGCCGCCGCCTGTGGCCACCAACCCATGCGATCCCTCCCCCGTAGTTGCTGCGGTGACTCCGAGCAGATTGATCTGCGCACCTGACGATGCGTACACGGCGTTTGCTGCTGCGCCTGCCGTGCTCAGTGCCGTACCGCTTGAAAGCAGCCTGCCAGTCATTCCGCTGGCAACAAGTCCATGCGAATTCGCTCCGTCGGTCACAACTTTGCCGGTGGCTATCGAGATTGCGCCACCGTTGGCAAATACCCCTGAAGAGGACGCTCCAAAGGTCCTGAAATCAACATCGGCAGCATCGATTCTCGCCCCTTCCCGATATGCCTGTGCTGCGGGTGAAAATTTGCCGTACGTGTAAATTGATTGTCCATCGATATTGATTGTTGTCGGTGCCTGGATGGATTCGATTTGCGCTAGAACGCCTCCAGAATAATCTTTCATTGAGGATATGCCAGACCCGCTTATATGAATCGAGCCACCGTTTTCCGCGACAACGGCATAGGCGCCATGTTCCTTTTGAATGCCATCTTGCAAGTATTTATATTCACTTCCGTCGGAGTAAAAAAGCCCGCCATTAACTGAAATGGTTCCTCCCGCTCGAGCGACAAGTGCATAGGCTCCTTCCCCGTTCGCGTCGACAAGAGTTCCCGTGAGGTTTACCCAGGCGCCCGATTGCGCAATTACTCCTTCTGTGAGTCGGCCGTTCGTACTGATATTGGAATTATCGATGAAAACTCTGGCATTGTTTTGGGCGACAATTCCGTGATTCATGTCGCCATTTTGCGAGATGTTTTCGTGAATGTAAGCGGATTCATTGTCAATAATTGCGTATGCAGCGAATCCGGCTGTACCTCCGAGAGCTGACAAGCCCACAAGTAGCTGGCGGATTGCGGAGGTGATCTGCCGAAACTGAAAGCGATAAGGCGGAAATTTGATATTATTCATGTACATTCTCCCTTAATTGTTAAAAATTGGATGCAAAGAAGTGTCGTTGCTCCAATTGAAGTATCGGCTTAATTGCGGCGGTATTTGGCCTATTAGTGGCAACTGGTTGCACTAAATGGCTGCGCGTTACAGGTAATCAGCCGAATTTATGCCGACGACCCGCTTTCAACTATTCGTCAAGATTTGAAATAGTTTTCTAGAATCCGCCCCCATGCCCACGCCGCGCCTCCTCCCTCTTGACGCCCACGCCATCCACGCCCTCGCGTCCCGATCCATGTTTCACCTCTTCTCCAGCATCAGCCAGGGCATGTTCCTGGTCGATCGCACGGGGCGCATCGTGTGGGTGAACGAGGGCTACAAGCGCTTCCTGCCGGCGCTCGGCTTCGCGTCCATCGATCAGTTCATGGGCCGCATGGTGGAGGAGGTGATCCCCAACACGCAGATGCGCCAGGTGTTGGAAACGGGCAAGCCGATCCTGATCGACTTGCTCACCAACAAGGCCGGTACCTTCGTGGTCAGCCGCATTCCGCTGCATGAAGAGAAGGAAGGCGAGGAGGGGCTGGGCGAAGTCATCGGCGCCATCGGCATCGTGCTGTTCGACCATCCCGAGACCACGCTGCAACCGCTCATCAGCAAGTTCGCCATGCTGCAGCGTGACCTTGACGATGCGCGACGCGAACTGGCCGCGCAGCGCGCCAACCCGCTGCTGCGCCACTCGCCGGATGGTCAGCGCCGTGCCAAGTACACCTTTGCCAGTTTCGTGGGCAGCAGCCCGGCGGCGGTGGACGTGAAGCGGCATGCGCGCCGGGCGGCGCAATCATCGAGCCCGGTGTTGCTGCTGGGCGAGACGGGCACGGGCAAGGAACTGCTGGCGCATGCCATCCATACCGCATCGGCGCGGGCCAACGGCCCGTTCGTCAGCCTGAACATCGCGGCCGTACCCGACACCTTGCTGGAGGCCGAGTTCTTCGGCGTGGCACCCGGCGCCTACACCGGCGCCGACCGCAAGGGCCGCCAGGGCAAGTTCAAGCTGGCCGACGGCGGCACGCTCTTCCTGGACGAGATCGGCGACATGCCGCAGGCGTTGCAGGCCAAGCTGCTGCGCGCCTTGCAGGAGGGCGAGATCGAGCCGCTCGGCTCGAACAAGCTGGTGCCCTTCGATGCGCGCGTGATCGCCGCCACCTCGCGCGATTTGCCGGCGCTGGTACGAGAAGGCCGTTTTCGCGAAGACCTGTACTACCGCCTGAACGTGCTGCCGCTGCGGGTGCCGCCGCTGCGCGAACGGCGCGCCGACATTCCGGCGCTGGTCGAGGTGCTGGGCGAGGACATGGCGCTGCGCAGCGGCGAGGCGCCGCCCGAACTCACCGCCGATGCGCTGGCGCTGCTGGCCGGGCAGCAGTGGCGCGGCAACATCCGCGAACTGCGCAACGTGCTCGAGCAGGTGACCATGCGAAGCGACTCGCAGCGCATCGATGCCGCGCAGCTGGAGCGCATCATGCGCGAGTCGGGCGTGGAGCATGTGCAGGCGGCCGCGCCCACGCAGCAGCAACAGGCCGCGGGCGACATGGACGAGGCTGCCGGCAATGCCGCACTGCTGCGCCCGCTGGATCAGCAGGTGGCGGAGCTGGAGCAGCGCGCCATTGCGGCCGCCATGGCCGCCACCGGCGGCAACAAGCTGGCCACCTCGCGCCTGCTGGGCATTTCGCGGGCGACGCTCTACACACGCCTGGAAAACCCTGTGTAAAAAGCAGACGAATGCCCGAAAGTTGGGCATTCAATGTGTTTGAACTTTGCATCTTTCGAGTGAATCCGCTCGAAAAGGCACAGGAAATACGTGGTGTTACGCCTGGCACGAACTGTGCAATATTCAGCCATCACCGAACAGGAGACACCGAAACATGAACCGTCGCAATCTGGTGGCCGCCGCCACTTCCGTCGTCACGCTGGCTGCCGCCTTCGGCATGCCCGCCTGGGCCCAGTCGGACGTGATCAAGGTCGCGCACATCTACAGCAAGACCGGTCCGCTGGAGGCCTACGGCAAGCAGACGCAGGTCGGCCTGATGATGGGCCTGGACTACGCCACCGGCGGCACGATGATGGTGAACGGCAAGAAGATCGAGATCATCGAGAAGGACGACCAGGGCAAGCCCGACCTGGGCAAGTCGCTGCTGGCAGCCGCTTATTCCGACGACAAGGCGGCGCTGGCCATCGGGCCGACGTCCTCGGGCGTGGCGCTGGCCATGCTGCCGGTGGCCGAGGAATACAAGAAGATCCTGCTGGTGGAGCCGGCGGTGGCCGACTCGATCACCGGCGACAAGTGGAACAAGTACATCTTCCGCACCGGTCGCAACTCCAGCCAGGACGCCATCAGCAATGCCGTGGCTTCGGACGCCAGCGACATCTCCATGGCCACGCTGGCGCAGGACTATGCCTTCGGACGCGACGGCGTGAAGGCCTTCAAGGACGCGCTGAAGAAGACCAAGATCGTCCACGAGGAATACCTGCCGCCCAACACCACCGACTTCACCGCCGGCATCCAGCGCATGGTCGATGCGCTCAAGGACAAGCCGGGCCGCAAGGTGATCGCCGTGGTGTGGGCCGGCGCCACCACGCCCTTCAACGCACTGGCCGATGCCGACCTGAAGAAGCGCTACAACATCGACGTGGGCACCGGCGGCAACATCCTGCCGGCGATGACGGCCTACAAGCGCTTCCCGGGCATGGAAGGCGCCACCTACTACTACTTCGGCATTCCGAAGAACCCTGTGAACGAGGCGATGGTGGCCGCGCACTACAAGCAGTTCAAGGCACCGCCGGACTTCTTCACGGCCGGCGGCTTCTCGGCCGCCATGGCCCTGGTGACGGCGCTGAAGAAGACCAACGGCGACACCAACACCAACAAGCTCATTTCCACCATGGAAGGCATGAGCTTCGACACGCCCAAGGGCAAGATGACCTTCCGCAAGGAAGACCACCAGGCCATGCAGAGCATGTACCACTTCAAGATCAAGGCCGACCCGGCCTTTGCGTGGGGCGTGCCGGAACTGGTGCACGAGATCAAGCCTGAGGAAATGAACATTCCCATCAAGAACAAACGCTGAGCGTTGGCCGGCTGCGGCCGGACTTGATGCGTCGAGCACGGTCGCCGCCAGCGCGGCCGTCAATCCAATTCCAGAACACCGCGGTACCGTCTTTGCCGGGCCGCCGGTGTTGCCCCCGGCAGGGGGTTGGCGCGGCGCACGCAGTGCGCGCAGCCTGGGGGCGAGCAAATGTTAGAAACCAAAGACCTGACCATCCGCTTCGGCGGCCATGTGGCGGTGAATGCCGTTTCCTGCGCCTTCGCGCCGGGAACGCTCACGGCCATCGTGGGGCCCAACGGGGCAGGGAAGACCACCTACTTCAACCTCATCTCGGGCCAGCTCAAGGCCACCAGCGGCACGGTGTCGCTCGACGGCCGGCTGCTCTCGGGGCTGTCGCCGTCGGCGCGCACGCATGCGGGGCTGGGGAGGGCCTTCCAGCTCACCAACCTGTTTCCTAACCTCACGGTGCTGGAGAACGTGCGGCTGGCGGTGCAGGCCACGCGGGGCGGCGCGCACCGGCGCGGGCTGAACCTGTGGAGCATCTGGAGCGACCACAAGGCGCTGAGCGCGCGTGCCGACGAGATCCTGGATCGGGTCAAGCTCAAGGCGCGCGAGCACGACACGGTGGCCAGCCTGCCGCACGGCGACCAGCGCAAGCTGGAGGTGGCGCTGCTCATCGCGCTGGAGCCCAAGGTCTTCATGTTCGACGAGCCGACCGCCGGCATGAACGCGGCCGAGGCGCCGGTCATCCTCGACCTGGTGCGCGAGCTGAAGAAGGACAAGACCAAGACCATCCTGCTGGTGGAGCACAAGATGGACGTGGTGCGCGAGCTGGCCGACCGCATCATCGTGCTGCACAACGGCACGCTGGTGGCCGATGGCGAGCCCGCCGAGGTGATTGCATCGCCCGTGGTGCAGGAAGCCTACCTGGGCGTTGCGAAGGAGGCCGCATGAGCAGCAGCGAAAACCTGTTGACGCTGCAAGGCGTGCACACGCACATCGGCGCCTATCACATCCTGCACGGCGTGGACCTGGCCGTGCCCAAGGGCCAGCTCACCATGCTGCTGGGCCGCAACGGGGCGGGCAAGACCACGACGCTGCGCACGATCATGGGCCTGTGGCACGCCTCGCAAGGCAAGGTGAGCTTCGGCGGCACGGACATCACGGCTCTTTCCACGCCGCAGGTTGCCGACCTGGGCATTGCCTATGTGCCGGAAAACATGGGCATCTTCTCCGACCTCACGGTCAAGGAGAACATGCTGCTGGCCGCCCGCGGCGCGCGCCGCGCGGCCGACATGGACGACAAGCGCCTGGCCTGGATCTTCAAGCTCTTCCCTGCGGTGGAGAAGTTCTGGAACCATCCGGCCGGCAAGCTCTCGGGCGGGCAGAAGCAGATGCTGGCCGTCTCGCGCGCCATCGTGGAGCCGCGCGAGCTGCTCATCATCGACGAACCCAGCAAGGGCCTGGCGCCCGCCATCATCAACAACATGATCGATGCCTTCGCCGAGCTCAAGGCGAGCGGCGTGACCATTCTCCTGGTCGAGCAGAACCTCAACTTCGCGCAGCGCCTGGGCGACACCGTGGCCGTGATGGACAACGGCCGCGCGGTGCACGCGGGCAGCATGGCCGCCTTCTCGCAGGACCAGGAATTGCAGCAGCGCCTCCTGGGGCTTGCACTATGAGCGCCGCACGGCCGCCCGAAGGCGCGAGCGCCCCCTTGCGGGGTGGCGAAGTACACGCAGTGACAAGCCAGAGGGCACTATGAAAATTGATTTCGATTGGAAGCCGCTGCTTCTCGCGCCGGTGCTGGCGCTGGTGGCGCTGCCGCTCACCGGCTCGTTCTCGACCTGGCTCACGCTCACGGTGGCAGGGCTGGCCATGGGCATGATCATCTTCGTCATCGCCTCGGGCCTGACGCTGGTGTTCGGGCTGATGGACGTGCTCAACTTCGGCCACGGCGTGTTCATCGCCATGGGCGCCTTCGTGGCCAGCAGCGTGCTGGGGCTGATGGGCGACTGGACCGGCTCGCAGGATCTCTGGCGCAACCTGGCGGCGGTGTTCCCGGCCATGCTGGTGGCGATGGCCGTGGCCGGGGCGGTCGGCCTGGTGTTCGAGCGCTTCATCGTGCGGCCGGTGTACGGCCAGCACCTCAAGCAGATCCTCATCACCATGGGCGGCATGATCATCGGCGAGGAGATCATCAAGGTGATCTGGGGTCCGGCCCAGTTGCCGCTGCCCCTGCCCGACGCGCTGCGCGGCTCGCTCTTCATCGCCGACGCGGCCATCAGCAAGTACCGCCTGCTGGCGATGGTGGTCGGTTTCGCGGTGTTCGGCCTGCTGGCCTGGACGCTCAGCCGCACCAAGATCGGCCTGCTGATTCGCGCCGGCGTGCAGGACCGCGAGATGGTGGAGGCGCTGGGCTACCGCATCGGCCTGCTGTTCATCGGCATCTTCGTGGCCGGCAGTGCGCTGGCGGGCCTGGGCGGCACCATGTGGGGCCTGTTCCAGCAGAACCTCATTCCGCAGATGGGCGCGCAGGTCAACGTGCTGATCTTCATCGTGATCATCATCGGCGGCCTGGGCTCGACCACGGGCGCGCTCATCGGCGCGCTGCTGGTGGGGCTGATGAACAACTACGTGGGCTTCCTGGTGCCCGCGGCGGCGCCCTTCGCGACGATTGCGCTGATGGTGGCGGTGCTGCTGTGGCGCCCGCAGGGCGTCTATCCGGT
>JAFECZ010000719.1 GCA_018241905.1 Pseudomonadota bacterium | reverse complement strand
GATCAGGGAGACCTGCCGGGCGCGCCAGCTCAGCGTCACGACCGTGACGCGCGCCTACCTGCAGCTGGAAAGCCGGGGCCTGATCGAGAGCCGCCCGCAGTCGGGCTACTTCGTGCGTGCGCGCCAGGCCGAGCGCCCCACGGAGCCCCTTGCGCCTTCGACGCCGCCGGGCACCTCGACCGACGTGGACGTCAGCCAGCTGGTGCTGTCGACGCTGAAGTCCATCCGCTCGCGGCGCGCCGTGCCGCTGGGCTCGCCCTACCCCGACCCGGCGCTCTTTCCCTGGCTGCGCGTGCACCAGCAGATCGGCGCCATTGCCAAGCGCCTGCGCAACGAGCGCTCGATGCTGGACGACCTGCCGCCCGGCAACCCCGAGCTCATCCGCCAGATCGCGCGCCGCCACCTCGAATCGGGCCTGGCCGCGGACCCCGGCGAGGTCATCATCACCGCCGGCGCAACCGAAGCCATCAACCTGTGCCTGCAGGCGGTGGCCAAGCCCGGCGAGATCATCGCCGTCGAGTCGCCGACCTACTACGCGATGCTGCACGCCATCGAGCGCATGGGCATGCGAGCCGTGGAGATCGCAACCGACCCGCACGAGGGCATCGACCTGGGCGCCCTGGCCCGCGCAATCGAGCGGCAGTCCGTCGCCGCCTGCATGGTGATGCCGAACTTCCAGAACCCGCTGGGTTTCATGATGAGCGACGAGAAGAAGCGCGAACTGGTCGCGCTGTGCGCCCACCACGACTTGCCGCTGATCGAGAACGGCGTCTACAACGAGCTCTACCATGGCGAGGCGCCGCCCAGCACCCTCAAGTCCTTCGACACGCAGGGGCTGGTGCTGCACTGCAACTCCTTCTCCAAGAGCCTGACGGCCGGCGTGCGCATCGGCTGGGCGCTGCCGGGGCGCTATCGCGCGGAGGTGGAGCGGCTCAAGTTCCTCAACACGCTGAGCACGCCCACCCTGCCCCAGCTCGGCGTGGCCGAGTACCTGAAGAACGACAGCTTCGAGCACCATCTGCGCCGGGTGCGGCAGACGCTGGCCCAGCAGGCCGACCTCATGAGCTCGATGGTCAAGCGCTTCTTTCCGGAGCACACTCGGCTGTCGCGCCCCCAGGGCGGCTACGTGCTGTGGGTGGAACTGGCGCCGCAGGTGGACACCATGGCGCTCTACCATGAGGCACTGGAGCGCGGGCTGACCATCGGTCCCGGGCGCATGTTTTCCACCTCGAACACCTACGGACACTTCATGCGCCTGAACTTCAGCTATTCGTGGTCGCCCGAGATCGAGGCAGGGGTGATCGAACTGGGCCGCATGGCAGCGGCCATGTCGGGCAGGAGTGCGCCATGAGCGCCGATGCACTGCTGGCGACACTGCTGTCGCGCCGCTCGGTTTCTCCGCGGCGCCAGGCCTGGCCGGGCCCGAGCGAAGCGCAGTTGCAGCAGATGGTGCAGGCCGCCCTGCGCGCGCCGGACCACGGGCGCAAGCTGCCGTGGCGGCTCATCGAGTTCGACGACTCGCGCCGCGGCGAACTCGCCCAGCTTTTCGAGGACGAGAAGCGGCGCAGGACGCCCAACGCAAGCGCGCAGGACGTCGAGCGCGCGCGGGCCCACGCAACCCAGACACCGGCGATGCTGGCATTCGTCGTGCGCCCCGAGCCCGATGCCGCGGTGCCCGAGCACGAACAATGGCTCAGCGCGGGTGCCGCGCTGGGCAATCTCCTGCTGGCGGCGCACGCAATGGGCTTCGGCGCCATCGTGCTCAGCGGAGATCGCTGCAAGGACGACATCCTTCGCCAGGCCCTGGGCGTCGCACAGGGAGAAACGCTCGCCGGCTTCGTGAGCATCGGGATGACGGCTTCGCCGGTACCGCCGGCGGCGCCCATCGACGTGGACCGCGTCCTGTCGACCTGGACACCCTAGGAAAAAAAAGAGCGCAGTCCGCGCCGGCATCGGCGACCAACTGTGTCTT
>JAFECZ010000718.1 GCA_018241905.1 Pseudomonadota bacterium | reverse complement strand
CGCCCGGTAACTTCTTCGACAGCATTCAGTTCCGCGGCGTGCAGGTCTCGTCGGACGATGCGATGCTGCCGGACAGCCTTCAGGGCTACGCGCCGACGATCCGCGGCGTGGCCCAGACCAACGCGCGAGTCACCATCCGCCAGAACGGCTACATCATCTACAACACCTACGTGGCGCCGGGGCCGTTTGTCATCGACGACCTCTACCCCACGGCATCGAGCGGCGACCTCGAGGTCACCATCACCGAGGCGGACGGCCGTATCACCCGCTACACCCAGGCCTTCTCGGCCGTGCCAACGCTTCTGCGCCAAGGCGCCTGGCGCTACCAGGCCACGGTGGGCAAGTACCGCAACGGCTACCACTACAGCAACGCCTACTCGACCGACAACCAGGTGCTGGGCAAGACCGAGCCCTTCTTTGTCCAGGGAACCCTGGCGCGCGGCGTCGGCAACGAGTTCACCGTCTACGGCGGCTTCACCGGCGCGAACATCTACCAGTCCGTGCTCGGCGGCGTTGGCAAGAACCTGAAAGAGTTCGGGGCGGTCTCCGCCGACCTGACCATTGCGAGCACCGACGTCGACAAGAACGACGCGCTGGACAAGAGCTTCACCGGCCAGTCGCTGCGCTTCCTGTATGCCAAGTCCTTCGTCGACTCGGGGACCAACTTCCGCGTGGCCGGCTACCGCTATTCGAGCAGTGGCTTCCGCACCTTTCCCGAAGCGATCGAAATGCAGGACCAGGGCAGCGACTCGCCCTACCACAACCGTCGCAACGAGGTGCGCTTCGACATCTCGCAGCGCATCGGCGAATGGGGGGCGATCTTTGCCTCCGGGCGGCAGCAGAGCTACTGGGGCTCCGATCGAAAGGAACGCCTTTTCCAGGTCGGCTACTCGGGCGCCTACAAGCAGGTCAGCTACAACATCTTTTACAACTACAGCACCACGCTGTTCGGCGAATCGAACCGCCAGGTCTCGCTATCGCTGAGCATTCCGCTGGGCGACACGCGCTCGTACGCCCAGTACACCGCCAGTCATGACAACCGAGGCAACGTCAATCAGCAGGCCAGCGTCTACGGCTCCGCGCTCGACGACAGCCGCCTGACCTACAACGTCACCGCCGGCCATGCCAACAACGACGGTGGCAGCTATGGCAGTGCGAGTGCGAGCTATCTGTCGCAAGCGGGGCGCGTCGACGCCGGCTACTCGAACGGTCGCAACTACGGCCAGACCACGTTGGGGCTCGCAGGTGGTGTGGTGCTTCACTCGGGGGGCGTCACCCTGGCCCAACCCCTGGGCGAGAGCATCGCCTTGGTCGAGGCGCCCAAGGCCGACGGCGTCGGCTTCGAGTCGCAGCCGGGCGTGTCGACCAACTCGGCAGGCTATGCGGTCATCCCCAATCTCACCCCGTATCGCACCAACCGCCTTGCAATGCGCACCGCGGACCTGGGCGATACGGTGGATGTGAAGAACGCCGCGACCGAGGTTGTGCCCACGCGCGGCGCCGTGGTGCTGGCCAAGTTCGACACCACAGTGGGCTACCGCCTGATGATGACTCTCACCGATTCGAAGGGGCAGCCCCTGCCTTTCGGTGCGCGCATCGAAGACGGGTGGGGCCGTGAGGCAGGCGTGGTTGGCCCGGATGGCCAGTCCTTTGTGACCGGCGCGGAAGAGTCGGGTCAGTACAACGTGGTGTGGGGAACGCGCCCTGAAGACCGGTGCGCCGTTTCCTACGCCTTGCCCAAGGTTGAAACCCCGTCGCCCATTCGCGAGGTGGCGGCGCAGTGTGCGGCACCTGATTCCAGCGCGGCCGTGAAGGAGAAGTGATGCGTGGCTTGAATATGCCGGGGCATGAGGCCTCGATCAAGAGTTCAGCAAAGTGCAAGCCTGCGTGGTGGCGAGCGATCGCAGGCATCGTGATCGTGATTGCGGGCCTGGGGACTCAGGGTGCATGGGCTGCATGCAAGCGCTTGACT
>JAFECZ010000717.1 GCA_018241905.1 Pseudomonadota bacterium | reverse complement strand
CGGTGCAGGTCAAGCACCAGCGCCACCGCGGCGCGCGCCGCGGTGGCGCGCGCGGCGTGGTGGCGCGACAGCGTAGCAGGCCTTGCGGGCGCCGCGCGAAGCGGGCTGCCCTCCCCGACTGGGACCTCAACGCACGTAGCGCCCGTCCTGCCTTACCTGCACCAGCTCCACGAAGCGCGAGCCGGTGTGCCGGCTGTTGGTGAAGTCGATGTCCATGCCGGCCACGCGCATCTTCATGTTGCGCAAGGTGGCGTGCAGCCGTTCGCGCGTGAGGTCGCGCCCGGTGCGCTGCAACGCCTCGACCGTCACGCGGCCGGCCAGGTAGCCCTCGTAGCTGTGGTAGTTGACCGGCACCTTGGCGGCCTGCGCCAGCCGGCGGAACCGGATCGCGTCGGGGTCCGCGCCATCCCACGGATAGGGCGTGACCTGCGCCACGGCCAGCCCGCGAAACTGCGTGCCCAGCAGTTGCGCCGCTGTTTCGCCCGAGACGATCGACATGCCATAGAAAGTGGGCGCGGCGCCCAATTGCCAGGTCGCCTTCATCACCGAGGCTGCGGCGGCACCGCTCATGAACAGGACCACTGCCTGCGGCTGGCTGGTGGCCAGCAACTGTGCTGCCTGCTGCGCGCCTGCACCGTCGGGGCCCAAGCCGGCCGAAGCGTGCAGCTGCAGCTTCTGCGCGGCGAGCACCTGCTGCATCTGCGCCTTGATCTCTTCGCCGCCCGCGGTGGCCAGGTGGACGAAGGCGATGCGCGCCATGCCCAGGGTGCTCAAGTGCTGCACCAGGGCTTCGAGCTCGCGCAGGGAACTGGCGCGCACGTAGTAGGCCACGCCGCGCGTCTTGTCGCGTACCGAATCGGTCACGGCGCTGGCGCCGATGAGCGGCACGCCGTTTTCCCGCAGGACGCCCGTGCCCGCCATCGTGGGCGCGGCGCCGGTGCCGCATACGCAGGCCAGCACCTTTTGCTCCAGCACCAGGCTGCGGTAGTTGGCCAGCGCCTTGTCGGGGTTGAGTTCGTCATCCAGCGCGATCAGGCGCAGCGCACGGCCTGCCACGCCGCCGCTGGCATTGGTGTCGTCGATGACCAGGCGAGCCCCCGACTGAACGGCCTGCGCCGCATCGCCCAACTGCCCGCTCAGCACAGCGCTCTGACCCAGAAGAATCTCGGTTCGCGAGACGATGCCATCCGCGCCCTGCTGCTGCGCCTGCACCTTGCCCGCCATGCACGCGGCGCCAGCCGCCGCAAGGAACCCACGTCGATCGATCGACTTCATTTTTTCCCTCGTCTCCAAGCAATCACATTCGGTTGCCGCCGGCCCTTGGGGAAAGCCTCAGCGCCGGGCCAGTCGCAACGCACCCGGGCTCAACTACATTCACTTACCTTTTTGAGCCCGTGGCGGATGCTGACGCCCGGGCGCCTGGTTGCCCAGGGCGCGGCGCGCCACGGCAACGGACATTTGCTGCCATGCCTGCCCTTTTTCATGCCGCCCCCTGCGCCACCGCATCAAGCACGACGTCGCCGCCATCGCGGGTGCTGTCGGTGCACGACCCGGTGTTTCCCTTGCTGCCCTTCGCCGGCGTTCTCTCCGTTGGACACGAGCGCGGCTGGCTGCATGACGGGCTGTTTCCGTGGTTCACGGCGCAAGCGCAGGCCGATGGAGCTGGAGCCCGCTGCAGCTATTCACAAGCGCGCGAAGCGATCCTGAAGGCGCAGCGCCTGCACGGTGCGCCGGACCTTGCGCTGCTCTCGGGCCGGCGCAAGTCCATTCCGAACCTGGGCGTGATGGGGCTGGGCATGCTCTCGCACGGCACGCGCGGCGAAGCCATCCGCTTCGGCCTGGACTATCAACTGGTGGCGGGCTCCATGCTGCGGCTGCAACTACAGGTGGAGCGTGACGCTGACGACGGCACGGCCGCCATCGAAGCGCAGGCGCTGTTCTGCGATGAAGAGCTGCGGCCGTTTCTGGACCT
>JAFECZ010000716.1 GCA_018241905.1 Pseudomonadota bacterium | reverse complement strand
AGTACTTCGTCGTGCATGCCAAGCGCATGCTGGGCGCGCTGCGCGACGCCGAGAATGCGATGAGTCGCTTCAAGCGTCTGGAGCACGGCCTGCTCACGGTGGGTATGGTGAGCACTGCAAAGTATTTCGTGCCGCGCCTGCTGGCGCTGTTTCGCAAGGAGCATCCGGGCGTCGACGTGCGCCTGGTGGTCAGCTCCAATCGCAAGGCGCTGGTGGAACTGCTCCAGTCCAGTGAATGCGACCTGGCGGTGATGGGCCGGCCGCCGCGCGAGCTGGTTGTGCGCTCGGAAGCCTTTGCTGCGCACCCGTTGGTCTTTGCTTGCCCACCAGATCACCCGCTGTTGGCGATGGGGCACATTCCGGTGGGGGCTCTGGCCTCCGTCCCCTTTATCGTGCGAGAGCAGGGCTCGGGCACACGTGATGCCATGGAGCGCTTCTTTGCGCACCATCGGTTTGAACCGAGCATCACGATGGAAATGGGCAGCAACGAGACCATCAAGCAGGCCGTGATGGCTGGTATGGGGGTGAGCTTTCTTTCGTTGCATACGCTCTGGCTCGAACTGGGCGGCGGGCTGCTCAAGCTGCTCGACGTAGACGGCACTCCCGTGATGCGCACCTGGCAGGTGGTGCATCTTCAGAGCAAGGTCCTGTCGCCGGCGGCTGAGGCGTTTCGCTACTTTCTGATTGAGCATGGCGAGTCGGTGCTTCACGCTCAGGATGCGCCCCTGTTAATGGCGCAGCCTGCTTCGTGACCCCAGTCGCAGCCATTCCCCATGGCCACCTGACTATTTCCTGGGGTCTACGCAATCCATTCCGAATGGCTGGAGTGCACCAGCGTCCCCTCCCACCTTCCTGTACAAGATGTGAACGGTGAAGGACAACTAGATGAGTGCCTGCGGCGACCAGTCGCACGACGAAGGCCTTCAACAGGTCCGCCTTACGACGGGCGTCTCGCGGAATCGAGCCTGTCGTTCAGACTCGCGGTATCAACTTACTCGTTCGCTGTCATTTCCAGGCCTTGCCAATGGAATCGCAGATGGTCTTCGATGAACGAAGCGATAAAGAAGTAGCCGTGGTCGTAGCCTTCGTGGCGGCGCAGCGTCAGCGGCTGCCCGACAGCAGCGCACGCTACTTCGAATCGTTCAGGCATAAGTTGTTGAGTCAAGAACTTATCCGATAGACCTTGATCGATGAGAATTCCTTTCGGGTAGGGCGCGCGCGCTTGACGGCCCATCAACGCGGTCGCGTCATGCGCTTTCCAGGTTTCGGTATCGGTGCCGAGGTAACCCGAAAATGCCTTGATGCCCCAGGGACACTCGCTTGGTGCGCTGATCGGCGCGAAGGCCGAAAGTGTTCGAAATACTCCAGGGTGACGCAGTGCCAGCGTCAACGCACCATGGCCGCCCATCGAGTGCCCAAACAGGCCGATTCGTTGAGGGTCGATCTGGAATTCGGTTGACATCAGTGGAACCAATTCCCGCACGAGCCAGCTCTCCATTCGGTAGTGCTTTGACCAGCCAGGCTCAGTCGCGTCGAGGTAGAAGCCCGCGCCAACGCCAAAGTCCCAATCAGCCTCTTCACCCGAGACTCCCGCTCCGCGAGGGCTGGTGTCCGGCGTCACAATCGCCATACCCAGTTGCGAAGCGAGACGCTGTGCGCCTGCCTTGATCATGAACGTCTGTTCGTTACACGTCAGCCCGGCGAGCCAGATCAGTGCTGGCACCCTGTGCTTAGCTGCGGCAGGCGGCAGGTATACCGAGAACTTGGTGGGCAGACCGATCTCGCGAGACGCATGCTCATAGATCTTGACGGTTCCACCAAAACTCTTGTTCTCTTCGATCAGGCTGATCGTCATTGCTGTTTTCTCCACACCATATGGCTTGCCCAACGCGCCTTGCCGCGCTTAGGTCTATTGAATCCTGAAGAGGACGAGCATTGCCGTCCCGTTCTCACGCTCTTCTTCGGCCGCCGAT
>JAFECZ010000715.1 GCA_018241905.1 Pseudomonadota bacterium | reverse complement strand
GACATGCGCAGCCTGGCCATCATGCGCGAGACGGGTGCCCCGGTGGTGTTCGACGCCACGCACTCGGTGCAGCTGCCCGGCGGCCAGGGCACCAGCTCGGGCGGCCAGCGCGAGATGGTGCCGGTGCTCTCGCGCGCCGCGGTGGCGGTGGGCATCTCGGGCCTGTTCATGGAAACGCACCCCGACCCGAACAAGGCGCTGAGCGACGGCCCCAACGCCGTGCCGCTCAAGCACATGAAGGCGCTCTTGGAAACGCTGGTCGCGCTCGACCGCATCACCAAGAAGACGCCCTTCCTCGAAAACAACTTCCAAGCCTGAAGAAAGAGCACCGAACATCATGAGCAGCGCCTACATCGTCGCCAACATCGAAGTCACCAACCCGACCCAGTACGAGGAATACAAGAAGTGGTCCAGCGTTGCCATGCAGGCGCACGGCGCCGAAGTGTGCGTGCGCGGCGGCAAGGTCGAGGTGCTGGAAGGCGACTGGAATCCGCAGCGCATCGTGATCCTGAAGTTCCCTTCGGTCGAGGCGGCGAATAAGTTTTATGCATCCGCGGAATACGGAAAAGCACGCGCGGCGCGTGCCGGTGCTGCGATCATGCGAATGATCGTGGTCGAAGGTCTGTAATCACCTTCCGCGCCAGCGATTCCACAAGTTTTGATATCTGGAGCCAATTGAGTATGAGCGCAATCGTAGACATCGTCGGCCGTGAGATCCTCGACAGCCGCGGCAACCCCACCGTCGAGTGCGACGTGCTGCTGGAAAGCGGCACCATGGGCCGCGCCGCCGTGCCCTCGGGCGCCTCCACCGGCTCGCGCGAAGCCATCGAACTGCGCGACGGCGACAAGAGCCGCTACCTGGGCAAGGGCGTGCTCAAGGCCGTCGAGCACATCAACACCGAGATCTCCGAAGCCGTGCTGGGCCTCGATGCCTCGGAACAGGCCTTCCTCGACCGCACGCTGTGCGACCTGGACGGCACCGACAACAAGAGCCGCCTGGGCGCCAATTCCATGCTGGCCGTGTCGATGGCCGTGGCCCGCGCCGCGGCAGAAGAATCGGGCCTGCCCCTGTACCGCTACTTCGGCGGCATGGGCGGCATGCAGATGCCGGTGCCGATGATGAACGTCATCAACGGCGGCGCGCACGCCAACAACAGCCTCGACCTGCAGGAGTTCATGATCATCCCGGTGGGCGCGCCCAGCTTCCGCGAAGCGCTGCGCTATGGCGCCGAGGTGTTCCACTCGCTCAAGAAGATCATCGACAGCCGCGGCATGCCCACCGCCGTGGGCGACGAAGGCGGCTTTGCGCCCAACGTCGAGAGCCACGAGGCCGCCATCCAGCTCATCCTGGAAGCCATCGACAAGGCCGGCTTCGTGGCCGGCGAGCAGATCGCCCTGGGCCTGGACTGCGCCGCCAGCGAGTTCTACAAGGACGGCAAGTACGTGCTGGCCGGCGAAGGCGGCCTGCAGCTCGAAGCCGCGCAGTGGACCGACATGCTGGCCACCTGGTGCGACAAGTACCCGATCATCAGCATCGAGGACGGCATGCATGAAGGCGACTGGGACGGCTGGAAGCTGCTCACCGACCGCCTGGGCAAGAAGGTGCAGCTGGTGGGCGACGACCTGTTCGTCACCAACACCAAGATCCTGAAGGAAGGCATCGACAAGAGCATCGCCAACTCGATCCTGATCAAGATCAACCAGATCGGCACGCTGACCGAGACCTTCGCCGCCATCGAGATGGCCAAGCGCGCGGGCTACACCGCCGTCATCTCGCACCGCTCGGGCGAAACCGAAGACTCCACCATTGCCGACATCGCGGTGGGCACCAACGCCGGCCAGATCAAGACCGGCTCGCTGTCGCGCTCGGACCGCATGGCCAAGTACAACCAGCTGCTGCGCATCGAGGAAGACCTGGGCGACGTTGCCAGCTACCCCGGCCGCGCCGCTTTCTACAACCTGCGCTGACCACCG
>JAFECZ010000714.1 GCA_018241905.1 Pseudomonadota bacterium | reverse complement strand
TGCACGGGGTGTGAAGCACAAGACCGTGATTCATCCGGTGTTTGACTTCAAGGATCCGCGTCCTGGTGGTGGCCTTGGTGGAGTCAGTTTTTCCGATGAATGGTTGAGCTTCAAGGACAAGTCCATTCCATGTGCACCCAGCTATCTGAATGTGTCCCAGCGCTTCGACGCGAAAAACTTGGCCATCTGGAGCAAAGTTCCCCTTTATAGGCAGCACCTGAATTCGTCGCAATGCCTACAGGGTGTGTGGGACTCGCTCGTCAATACCGCCCTTGATCTGCGCGACGGCACCATGCTGATCACTGGCGGCAAGTACATCTTCCGGGTTCGCCAGTCAGACCTCTCTCCGGTCGGTGCCGCGCCAAATCTTCATGTTGTCGATGCCGCCGAGGTCAAGCGTGTCATCGACTCGGCCAAGGGCAAGAATATTCCCGACGCCAGTGCTTACCTGAGTGAGCAACTTCATTTGCGCTGATGCGCTTTGAATGACACCAAGGGAGAAAGCAATGACGGACAAGAAGACACTGAGCGAGGCGGAACTCAAGGCACTGACCTACTTCACGGTCGGTGTCAGTTCCGAGGGCGGATTCGGTGGAAAGGACGTTTCAGCCAAGCTCTCGTTTGCGGGGCATTACCGCAGCGGAAAGATGTACCCGATCGAGAACAGCGGCATCACCATCGGCATGCTGCAAAAGGACATGGGGCAGGACGAATCGAAGACGGCGATCGCTTTGGTGGGCGCCTATCAAGCCTGGGCCAAGGCAAATCACCTGCGCGAAGCGTTCACCGAGGCCGAGCAGGCTTCGGCCATCAGTGACCTGTCCCGGAATGGAAGAACCATCAACGGGCAACAAAATCGAGCGCTCGATCGCACCATCAAGGATCGGCTGGACACCTTTCTTCAATCCGAAGGTGGCAGGAATTTCGTACACGAAAGGGATCGGTCACAGGTGAATCACATCCATGAGAAGGCTTTAACGAATCTGATCGAGAAACCGATGTACCAGAAGGCTTCGATCGACGACCAGATCAAACTGGCCACCATCGTCGCAAAAGCATTCAACCAGAGTGAGGTCAGGGGGCGGGAACTGTGGCAGGCAATGGACCCCAAGCTGAAGGTCAAGCCCCTTGCTACCTTGGATGAAGTTCAGACCTTTATCGACAACTCCAAGAATTTTTCCAAGGCCATGCGGGAGGGCCGCGACTTGGCCCTCAAGGGCGCAGCCATCTACACCCAACTCCACCACGCCGCTGCCAAGAACCCGTTGCACGACGCCTGGCAAGCCGTGCTCGACGATCCGTTGATCCGGCCCACCGAAATCGGCAAGGATGCCAACCGCCCGCATCTGGCCGCCCAATACACCACCATCAAGAACCTGTTCCTGCAGCCTGGGGCAGCCAAGGATTTCATCGAGGCGCTGGAGGATGGCGGCAACTTTCAATTGCCCAAGGCAAAGTCCGCAGATCGCTCGCACCCGGCGCAGAAGCTGTCCGCCGCCTCGGGCTTCTATGTCGCGGGCCAGGACTTCGTTCAGTGGGGCGTCGAAGGCCAAGTCCACGCGCACATTGGCGGCCAATGGTCTGTAATCTCACGAGAGGCCTTGACCCGGAGCGTGCAGGCCGACCGCTCGGTGGCGCTGGACATTGCCCGCGATGGGCACACGGCGACCTTGCTGCACGTGCCGGTGCAGTCCCCAGAGCACAGGCAAGCTGCAGAAAAGCCTGCCGCGCAGCAGCCTGCCTCAACTTCGCCTTCGCAGGCGCCGCAAACTCGCGTGCAACCCGCTGAGCCTGCACCCGCGCAAACTCAAGGCTCGGCTACGCTTGTGCGCGAGCTTCAGCAGCAGTTGAACACGCTCGGCGTCACGGACATGGACCAGCAAGCTCTGCAGGTCACTGGCATTCACGATGCCGCGACCCAGACAGCGGTGGCGCGCTTTCAGCACCAGCACGGCTTGCCGATCACCGGGCACGCCGACGAGG
>JAFECZ010000713.1 GCA_018241905.1 Pseudomonadota bacterium | reverse complement strand
ACAACGCCGGAACTGCGGGCCGCATCGTCAGCGGCGGCGACCTGACGCTGGACATCGACAGCGGGCGCAACGTCAACAGCCAGGTCATCGCGGGAGGCCAGTTGGGCGGCCATGCGGACCGGCTCGGCAACGAGGCCGTCACCGGGACAAAAACCGTCAAGGACTCGGGCTTCTGGCACGCCGACACCGTCGAATACTCACCCTATGTGACGCACATTGGCACGGCTCAAGCGTTCCAGGACACGCTGAGTACATCCATCAATCTGTCCACGGCGGTCAAGGAATCCAGCCCCGCGAGCATTCCGGGCAAGCAGATCGATCCCGCCCAACTGGGCCGGGCCAGCGCCAGCGCTCAAGGCACGGGCGCCGTGGGCAGCAGCGGTCGCCCCGGTACCGTCTACGAAGTGGCCGCCGCCCCGGATAGCGCCGGCGGCACCCCGGGCGGCACCATCCCCACCGTCATCCGCACCAGCGCGCCAAGCACCGCCCTGCCCCGGGCCAGCCTGTTCAGCGTGCGCGAGAGCGGCACCTACCTCGTGGAGACCGACCCGCGCTTTGCGAACTACCGCCAGTGGCTGTCCAGCGACTACCTGCTGCGCAACCTGGGCCTGGACCCGCAGGGCACCCAGAAGCGGCTGGGCGACGGCTTCTACGAACAGAAGCTCATCCGCGAGCAGGTGGCGCAGCTCACCGGCAACCGCTATCTGGAGGGCTACAGCAGCGACGAGGACATGTACATCGCGCTGATGAACAGCGGCGCCACCTTCGCCAAGCAGTTCCAGCTCACGCCTGGCGTGGGCCTGTCGGCCGCGCAGATGGCGCAGTTGACCAGCGACATCGTCTGGCTGGTGGAGCAGGCGGTCACCCTGCCCGACGGCAGCGTGCAGAAGGTGCTGGTGCCGCAGCTGTATGTGCGCGTCAAGGAGGGCGACATCCAGGGCAACGGTGCGCTCATTGCGGGCGACAGCGTGGACCTCAAGATCACCGGCAACCTGAGCAATCAGGACGGCGCGGTCATCGCCGGGCGCACGGCGCTCAAGATCGACGCGGGCAGCATCGATGTGCTCAGCGGCGCACGCATCCATGGTGGCGACGTCGACCTCAAGACGAAGGACGACCTGAACGTCATCGGCGCGAGCGTTGATGCCACCAACAGCCTGACGGCCCATGCCGGGCGCGATCTGAACATCAAGAGCACCACGCGCAGCGACAGCGGCAGCGGCCAGGGGTATGCGAGCAGCAGCACCCACATCGACCGGGTGGCGGGGCTGTATGTGGGCAGCGATGGCAAGGGGGCATTGATCGCCAGCGCCGGCCACGATGCCAACATCATTGGGGCCGTCATCGCCAATCAGGGTGGTGCAGGCAAACCGGATGCAACACAGGGCGCTGCACTGGGCGCAGCCGTTGGCGCCGCTCAAGCGGCAACCGGTGATGCGCGTGGCGATGCGGGCAGCGCGGCCGCGCCACTGACCGGCACCATCATCGCCGCCGGCCATGACGTCAACCTGGGCACGCTGACCACCAGCGACGCGAGCAGCTGGCAAGGCAAGCCCGGCAACTACGGCAACTACAGCCGCAGCGAAGACGTGGGCGCCCTGGTGTATGGCAAGGACAGCGTGCGCATCCATGCCGGCAACGATGCCAACCTGCGCGCCGCCACCGTGGCCACGCAAGGCGATCTGACGGTGTCCGCCGCCAACGACGTCAACCTGCAGGCCGGCCAGACCAGCCGCAGCGCCGAGACGGCCATCACCAGCACCTCCAAGGATCTGCTGAAAAAGACCACCACCAGCGGCTACGACAAGACCAGCGTCACCGATGTCGTCTCCACCAGCCTGCGCGGCGACACGGTCACGCTGGCTGCGGGCCGCGACCTCAACACCCAGGCGGCCGAGATCCGCTCCGAAGGGCAGGCCACCCTGGCGGCAGGGCGCGACATCAACCTGGGCACGGCCACGCGCAGCACGGAGGAGACGCACAC
>JAFECZ010000712.1 GCA_018241905.1 Pseudomonadota bacterium | reverse complement strand
TGTGCGACGCCGACAAGCTGCCCCAGGACTCGGGCGTGCCCAACCTGGTGAGCTACGAGGCCTGGATGGGCACGCAGCCCACCGCTTACGCATGGCCGAAGTTCGACGAGAACACCGCCTCGAGCATGTGCTACACGAGCGGCACCACGGGCAACCCCAAGGCGGCGCTGTACAGCCACCGCTCCTCGGTGCTGCATGCCTACGCCGCGGCGCTGCCCGACGTGATGTGCCTGTCGGCGCGCGACTCGGTGCTGCCGGTGGTGCCCATGTTCCACGTCAACGCCTGGGGCATTCCGTATTCGGCGGCCATGGTGGGCTGCAAGCTGGTGTTCCCCGGCCCGGCGCTGGACGGCAAGTCGGTGTTCGAACTCATCGAGGCCGAGAAGGTCACCTTCGCCGCCGGCGTGCCGACGGTGTGGCAGATGATGCTGGGCCACATGAAGCCGGGCAACCTGCGCTTCTCCAACCTCAAGCGCACCGTCATCGGCGGCTCGGCCTGCCCGCCGGCGATGATCCGCGCCTTCCAGGACGACTACGGCGTGGAAGTGCTGCATGCCTGGGGCATGACCGAGATGTCGCCGCTGGGCACCCTGTGCACCCTGAAGAACAAGCACATGGAGATGAGCCCGGAAGACCGCCTGAACATCCGCCTCAAGCAGGGCCGCGCCATCTTCGGCGTGGACATGAAGATCGTCGACGGCGACGGCAAGGACGTGCCCTGGGACGGCAAGGCCTACGGCGACCTGTACGTCAAGGGCCCCTGGGTGGTGCGCGAGTACTTCAAGGGCGAGGGCGGCGACCCGCTGGTCAAGGACGCTGACGGCCAGGGCTGGTTCCCCACCGGCGACGTGGCCACCATCGATGCCGACGGCTACCTGCAGATCACCGACCGCAGCAAGGACGTGATCAAGTCCGGCGGCGAGTGGATCAGCTCCATCGACATCGAGAACATCGCGGTGGCCCACCCGGCCATTGCCATGGCGGCGTGCATCGGCGTGCGCCACCCCAAGTGGGACGAGCGGCCCATCGTGGTGGTGGTCAAGAAGCCCGGTGCCGAGGTCTCGCGCGAGGAACTGCTCAAGTTCTACGAGGGCAAGACCGCCAAGTGGCAGATTCCCGACGACGTGGTGTTCGTGGACGCCATTCCGCTGGGCGCCACCGGCAAGATCCTGAAGACCAAGCTGCGCGAAACCCTCAAGGACTACAAGCTGCCCGGGCTTTGATTCCGGGCACATCCTACCCGGCGGTAGCACCACCTTGGCGCAGGTTGTCACCTGTGTGATAGGGATGGGCTTCTCTTAGGGGCAATCCCTGTGAAATGCTCCTTGGAAAGCGCTTGTAATCCGCTCGGACTTAGGCTTTTGATGACTGTTAGAAAACTGGAGACCCGTATGAAGTTCGCACTGAAACTCGTGACCGCCAGCGTCATCGCGGCAACCGCCACCGGCGCCTTTGCCCAGAAGGGCGAGACCGTGAAGCTGGCCTGGCTCGATCCACTGTCGGGCCTGATGGCCGCGGTGGGCACGAACCAGCTCAAGACGCTGCAGTTCTTCGCGGAGAAGCTCAACGAGAAGAACGCAGCCGGCGTCAAGTTCGAGATCATCCCCATCGACAACAAGCTCAGCCCGCAGGAAACCACGGCGGCGCTGCGCTCGGCCATGGACCAGGGCGCACGCTACATCCTGCAGGGCAACGGCTCGGGCCCGGCGCTGGCCATCATCGACGCGCTTGAAAAGAACAACGCCCGCAACCCCGGCAAGGAAGCGCTGTACCTGAACTACGCCGCGGTCGACCCCGACCTCACGAACAGCAAGTGCAGCTACTGGCAGTACCGCTTCGACGCCGACACCTCCATGAAGATGGAGGCGCTGACCACCTACATGAAGGATCAGAAGGACATCAAGAAGGTCTACCTGATCAACCAGAACTACTCGCACGGCCAGCAGGTCTCCAAGTACGCCAAGGAAAACCTCAAGGCCAAGCGGCCCGACGTCGAAAT
>JAFECZ010000711.1 GCA_018241905.1 Pseudomonadota bacterium | reverse complement strand
GCTCTTGAAGTCGATCTCGCGCGCCACCGGGTTGCCCTGGAACGAGCAGGTGGCCGGGTCGGCGGTCACGGTGACGGCGGCATTGGCCTGCGCATGGGCCAGGTCGGGGTTGGCGGCTTCGGTCAGGCCCTTGAAGACCGGGAAGTAGGTCAGCGCGGCCAGCAGGCAGCCGGCCATGATGATGGGCTTGCGGCCGATCCTGTCCGACAGCGAGCCGAAGATCACGAAGAAGGGCGTGCCGATCAGCAGGGCCGCGGCAATCATCAGGTTGGCGGTGACGGCATCGACCTTGAGTTGTGCCGTGAGGAAGAACAGCGCGTAGAACTGGCCCGTGTACCAGACCACGGCCTGGCCGGCCGTGAGGCCCACCAGCGCCAGGATCACGATCTTCAGGTTCTTCCATTGGCCGAAGGACTCGGCCAGCGGCGCCTTGGAGGTCTTGCCCTCGGCCTTCATCTTCTGGAAGGCGGGCGACTCGTTCAGGCTCAGGCGGATCCACACCGACACGGCCAGCAGCGCGATGGACACCAGGAAGGGAATGCGCCAGGCCCAGGCCGCGAAGGCGTCTTCGCCCACCACCGTGCGCACGCCCAGGATGACCAGCAGGCTGAGGAACAGGCCCAGCGTGGCGGTCGTCTGGATCCACGAGGTGTAGGCACCGCGCTTGCCGTGCGGCGCGTGCTCGGCCACGTAGGTGGCGGCACCGCCGTACTCGCCGCCCAGCGCCAGGCCTTGCAGCATGCGCAGTGCAATGAGGATGACCGGGGCGGCCACGCCGATGGTGGTGTAGCTGGGCAGCATGCCGACGATGAAGGTCGACAGGCCCATGATCAGGATGGTGACCAGGAAGGTGTACTTGCGCCCGATCATGTCGCCCAGGCGGCCGAACACGATGGCGCCGAAGGGCCGCACCAGGAAGCCCGCGGCAAAGGCCAGCAGCGCGAAGATGAAGGCCGCGCCGGCGTCCAGGCCGCTGAAGAACTGCTTGGCGATGATCGCCGCCAGCGAGCCGTACAGGTAGAAGTCGTACCACTCGAAAACCGTGCCGAGCGAAGAAGCGAAGATGACCTTCTTCTCCTCGTTGGTCATGGGCCGGGGAGCTACTGGCGCCCCCCGAGAGTCAAGTGCGGCTGTCATGTCGTCGGTCTCCTCTACTAAGAATTGGTGCGGTGCCGAAACTTCGGACCGTGATGAATTCTTCGACCGGCGACTGACCCTAGGCTTTCGCCAAACTTAACGTTTGCTGACGAACTAGGTTCAAACCCGCGACGCCTCTTCCGGCATGCGGAAATTGAGGGCGAATGGGACTCAGGGTTTTCCGCGGGCTGTCAGGCCGGGGCGGTTTGCTGCACCGCACCAAGCGGCTTCGCCGAACCACGGATCGCCGTCGAGATAGCCGCGCAAAATGGGCAGGCTGTCGAAGCCCCAGAACTTCTGCCCGTCCACCTCGAAGGTGGGCGTGCCGAAGATGCCGGCGGCCACGGCTTCGTCGGTATTGGCGCGCAGCTGCGCCTTCACCTCGTCGGCATCGGCCTCGCGCACCGGATGCAGGCGTGCCTTGAGCGCGGCCATCTGCGCCGCATCGCCGGGTTCGCCGCCGCCCTGCCAGATGTCGCGGAAGATGGTCTCGGTCACGAAGCGGCTGGTGTCGCCGTCGTGGCTGGTGGACAGCGCCAGCCGCAGGTAGGGCAGCGGGTTGAAGGGGTGCGTGGCCGGCATGTCGATGTGGATGTCATGTGCATGGCCCAGCCACAGCACGTGCTTGTAGGTCCAGTCGCGCTTGTGCGGCACCTCGGCCGGGCCCAGCAGGCCGTGCTGGCGCAGCAGCGGGCCGAGCAGCACCGGCCGGTAGCGGATGTGATAGCTCAGCCCCGCCAGCGTCTCGGGCAGCTTCTCGAAGGCCAGGTACGCGAAGGGCGAGATGAAGTCGTAGTAGAAGGTGATGTTCTTCATGGCGTCGCGCTGCCCTTCGTCGGTGTGGTTCAAGAGGTCGGATGCGTA
>JAFECZ010000710.1 GCA_018241905.1 Pseudomonadota bacterium | reverse complement strand
TGGCGCGCCGACGATCCAGCAGCAGTTCGTCACCGACGCGAACGGCATCCTCGCCGAGTCGAAGGCGATCGCCGCCGCGATCGAGACGAACGCGCCGGGCGCTCTCAACGCGCAGCAGCAGGCGCAGATCGCCGGCTGGCAGTCCGCCGCAGCGGACGCGCTCGCAAGCCTGTCGGCAAGCACGCCCGCTGCCGCCGGCGCATCGAAGCTCCAGGTCGCCGAGACGGCGCTGAACAACGCGCTCTCCGCGATCGGCGCCGCGCTGCCGGCGGCGGCCGCCCTCTACCCCGCGCTTGCGCCCTATGTGCCGCTCTATGACGCGGCGGTCGCGCTGCTGCCGGGCCTGGAGGCGTACGTGAACAGCCTCGTGCCGAGCTCGGCCGTCGCGGCGGGCAAGATGGCGGCGCCGATCGGTGGCCGGCTCTCGCCCGCGCAGGCACGCGCGCTCCTTGGCATCCCGACGTCGTGAAGCGCCTTCTCGCCGCGCTCTCCGTGCTCGCGCTCTGCGCGGGCATGGGGCAGCCGCCCGCCTCCGGCACGATCACCGTGACCTACGGCGGCGTCGCCCGGCAGGTCATCGTCCACACGCCGAACGGCAAGCCTCCCGCGCGCCCGATGGGCCTCGTCGTTGCCTTTCACGGCAACCACGGCGACGGCGCGGGCATGGAGCGCATCACCGCGCTGGACGATCAGGCCGACGAGCACGGCTTCATCGTCGCCTACCCGTCCGCGATCGGCGGGACCTGGGATCTGTCCTCGGCGTCCGCCGATCCAGGCTTTGGCGCGGCCGTGATCCGTCAGCTCGCCGCGACGTACAAGATCTTGTCCGTCACGCTTGCGGGCTACTCGCTCGGCGGCGGCATGGCCGAGCAGGTCATCGCCTGCAACCCGGGCCTCGCGCAGGCGCTCGCGGTCGTCGCCGAGAACATGACTGCGTGGAAGGTGTGCGGGCAGCTTAGACCGGTGCCGACGGTCTGGTTCCACGGGACCGAGGACCCGGTTTCGACTTACGACCCGTCGGTCATCGCCGCCTGGCAGAAGCTGCAAGGGGCGGTGCCGTTTACGCCCTACACCGGCCCTTGGGGGCATACTTGGCCGGGCGGGACGCAGGCTTCCGGTGGGCAGTTGGGGGTGGTGGCGGCAAGTCCGGTGGCCTCGGCTGTGGTGGCGGGGATGGTGCGGTGATGGCCTTGTTTAGAAAGAAGCCAGTCGTCATCGAAGCGCGCCAGTTCGATGGCACTTTGCCGTGCGCCGAGAAACTGCTGCCGTGGATTGGAGATAGGGCCTCATGGGCAGGCGAAAGCGCAGACTGCGGCACGCTGATAATTGCGACGCTTGAAGGCACTCACGCCGCATCTCCGGGAGACTGGATCATTTGCGGCGTCAAGGGAGAGTTCTATCCCTGCAAGCCCGATATCTTCGCGCAGACCTACGAGGCCGCCGACTGATGCGCCTCGGCCGCCTCCCGCACAGCGAAGCCCTCCTCGCCGCCTTCCCGCGCCACTTCGCCGCCGCGCCGCCGCCGCCGTCGATCCCGTGTCCGGCCTGGGCGCCGAAGCTGGTGCAGAACGACACCCTGCCGACCTGCACCGTCGCCGGCCTTTGCAACGACGCCCGCGCCAAGGCCGCTGCGGCGGGGTTCGATCCCGTCTGGGAGGATCAGGACGGCCTCGCCTTCTACGCCGCCCTGGCGGGCTGTGACGCGACGCTTGCGGCTATCCAGGCGACGGACGGCCTCGACATGCTGGCGGTGCTCGACAGGGCCGGGACGCAGGGCTTCCGCATCGGTGCCTCCGTCCATGCGCCGGTCGGCTTCGGCCTTGATGTGACCGACCGCGCTGCGATCGCCTCGGGCATCGCCTCGCACCAAGCGGTGTATCTCGGCGTCGATCTGACGCAGGGCGACATGCTGGCGTCGGGGGCGTGGACGGACGCGGCGCCCGGCCCGCTAGAAGGTGGACACTGCATCCTGGCGGCCGGCTACACGGGCCTCACGGACGCCGACG
>JAFECZ010000070.1 GCA_018241905.1 Pseudomonadota bacterium | reverse complement strand
GGATTCGAACCCCGGTACTCACCGTGAAAGGGTGATGTCCTAGGCCTCTAGACGATAGGGTCAAAACCTTAGGAACCGTGCCGCTTTTGATCGCAGCACCTACCTTCTCTTACTACTCGACGCCCGGCCCAAATTTCTTTGGTGGAGGTAAGCGGGATCGAACCGCTGACCTCTTGCATGCCATGCAAGCGCTCTCCCAGCTGAGCTATACCCCCTTGGGTGTCGAGCCTCAGATTATAGCTCGAATTTCACGCTCTTTTCAATCGCTCAATAATTTTTTCGCGAGAGAAGTTTGCGAGCACCGCGTCGAGTGAAGGTGTCTGGGGTGTACCCATTACCAATACTCTCACCGGCATTGCCAGTGCGGGCATCTTCAAGCCATGTTCCGAGAGGACTTCCTTGATCGCCGAAGCGATTGCTGGTTTGTCCCAAGCAACAGCAGAGAGTTTAACAGCTAAAGAGGCGATTGCCGGCCTCACTGCATCAGAAATATGTTGTGCGCGATCTTCTTCTGATGGCGTGACGTCGGTGTAGTACGCAGCAGCCCAATTGGCGAGCGCAACGGTGGTGTCGCAGCGGTCCTTGAAGAGTCCGCAAATTGCACTCAAGCGTTCGTCGGCAGTGATGCCGCGCTTGCTCAACTGCTCGGCCACGAGCGGTGCGAGTGCATCGTCGGCCATGGCCTTCAGATGCTGTGCGTTGACCCAGCGCAGCTTGGTCTCGTCGAACTGCGCAGCGCTTCGGCCCAGGTGATCGAGGTTGAACCACTCGATGAATTGCGCGCGAGAAAAGATCTCGTCGTCGCCGTGGCTCCAGCCCAGGCGCGCCAGGTAGTTCACCATGGCGTCGGGCAGGAAGCCCTCGTCGCGGTACTGCGTGACGGGCTTGGCGCCATGGCGCTTGCTCATCTTCTCGCCCTGCTCGTTGAGCACGGTGGGCAGGTGCGCGTACACCGGCGGCTCCTTGCCGAGTGCGCGAAAGATGTTGATCTGGCGCGGCGTGTTGTTCACGTGGTCATCGCCGCGGATCACGTGCGTGATGTTCATGTCGATGTCGTCGACCACCACGCAGAAGTTGTAGGTGGGCGTGCCGTCGGGCCGCGCGATCACCAGGTCGTCGAGCTCGTCGTTGCTGACCTCGATGCGGCCCTTGACCTTGTCATCCCACGCCACTGCGCCCTCTTGCGGGTTGCGAAAGCGCAGCACCGGCTTCACGCCTTCGGGCACGGCCGGCAGCGTCTTGCCGGGCTCGGGACGCCAGGTGCCGTCATAGCGCGGCTTCTGCTTGGCGGCCATCTGCTTCTCGCGCAGCGCGTCGAGTTCTTCCACACTCATGTAGCAGGGATAGACCAGGCCTTGCTGCTGCATTTGCGCCAGCACTTCCTTGTAGCGGTCCATGCGCTGCATTTGGTAGAACGGACCTTCGTCATGGTCCAGGCCCAGCCAGGCCATGCCTTCGAGGATGACGTCGACGGCCGCCTGCGTGGAGCGCTCGACGTCGGTGTCCTCGATCCGAAGAACGAAGTCGCCGCCGGTGGAGCGCGCAAAGGCCCAGGGGTACAGCGCCGAGCGGATGTTGCCCAGGTGGATGAAGCCCGTCGGCGAAGGCGCGAAGCGGGTGCGGGTCTTGGTCGTTGTCGTCATTGGGTCAGGGTCGCCAGGCCGCGCAGCAGGTCGTCCTGGATGTCTTCGTGATGCTCCAGCCCCACCGCCACACGGATGGTGCCCTGCGTGATGCCCGCGGCCTGCCGCTGCTCCTCGGAGAGGCGGCCATGCGATGTGGTGCCCGGGTGGCTGATGATGGTCTTGGTATCGCCCAGGTTGGTGGCGATGCTCAGCACACGGCAGCTGTCGATGACGTGGAATGCCTTGGCACGCTCGGCCTCGATGCTGTCGCCCTTGAGCACGAAGGACAGCACGCCGCCGCCCAGTCCGCTTTGCTGGCGCATGGCCAGTTCATGCTGCGGGTGCGAAGGCAGGCCGGGATAGAACACCCGCGCCACCTGCGGCTGCGCCTCGAGCCAGCGTGCGATGGCCAGCGTGCTTTCGCACTGCGCCTTCACGCGCACGCCCAGCGTTTCCATGCCCTTGAGCACGACCCAGGCGTTGAACGGAGACAGCACCATGCCCGCCGTGCGCACGATGGGCGCAAACTTCTCGGTGATGAGCTGCTGGCTGCCGCACAGGGCGCCGGCCATCACCCTGCCCTGCCCGTCCAGGTACTTGGTGCCCGAGTGCATGACGACGTCGGCACCCAGCAGCGTGGGCTTCTGCAGGATCGGTGTGGCAAAGGCGTTGTCCACCGCCAGCAAGGCGCCGGCGGCATGCGCGATCTCGGCCAGCGCCGCGATGTCGCACACCTCTGTGAGCGGGTTGGTGGGCGTCTCCGCGAACAGCAGCTTCGTGTTGGGACGCACCGCGGCGCGCCATTCGTCCACATTGGTCTGCGAGACAAAGGTGGTCTCGACGCCGAACTTGCCGAACTCCTTGCCGAACAGGTTCAGCGTGGAGCCGAACATGGAACGCGACAGGATGACGTGGTCGCCCGCCTTGAGCAGCCCCATGATCATCATCAGGATGGCGCCCATGCCGCTGGCCGCGCCGATGGCGGCCTCGGTGCCTTCCAGCGCGGCAAGACGCTTCTCGAAGGCGGTGACGGTGGGGTTCGAAGTGCGCGCGTAGGTGTAGCCCTCGCCGCTCGCAAAGCGCTGCGCCGAGGTGGCGGAATCGGGCTGAACGAATCCGCTGGTGAGGTACAGCGCTTCGGAGTTCTCGCCGTACTGGCTGCGCTCGATGGAAGTGCGTACCGCCAGCGTCTCGGGACGCAGGCCTTCAGGCAGGGTCTTGTCGGTCATCTCAGCTTTCACTCAGGTTGGGCAACACCAGGCGCGAGGTGTCTTCTTCGGTTTCCTCGATGCGCGGGCGGTTGTTGTTCATGCGCGAAATGGCTTCGGTGTCGATGTCGCCGGTGACGTACACGCCGTCGAAGCAGGAGGCATCGAAGCCGTCGAGCTTGCGCTGCTTGCCCGCACTGCTCGCAGCCTTGGCCACTGCCTGCTTCATCGCCTCCACGTCCTGGTAGATCAGTGCGTCGCAGCCGATGAGTTCGCGGATCTCCTCGATGGTGCGGCCATGCGCCACCAGCTCGCCCTTGGTCGGCATGTCGATGCCGTACACGTTGGGGTAGCGCACCGGCGGCGCGGCGCTGGCCATGTAGACCTTGCGTGCGCCGGCGTCGCGCGCCATCTGCACGATCTCGCGGCTGGTGGTGCCGCGCACGATGGAGTCGTCCACCAGCAGCACGTTGCGGCCCTTGAATTCGCTGCCGATCACGTTGAGCTTCTGGCGCACCGACTTCTTGCGCACGCCCTGCCCCGGCATGATGAAGGTGCGGCCCACGTAGCGGTTCTTCACGAAGCCTTCGCGGTACGGAATGCCCAGCAGGTGCGCCAGTTGCGTGGCGCTCGGGCGGCTCGACTCGGGAATCGGGATGATCACGTCGATCTCGTTCGGCGGCACGGTGGAGACCACGCGCTTGGCCAGCGTCTCGCCCAGGTTCAGGCGAGCCTGGTAGACCGAGATGCCGTCCATGGTCGAGTCGGGGCGAGCCAGGTAGACGAACTCGAAGATGCAGGGGTTGAGCGTGGCGCCTTCGGCGCATTGCATCGAATGCACCTGGCCCTGCAGGTCGATGAACACGGCTTCGCCGGGCTCGATGTTGCGCTCGAAGGCAAAGCCCGAGCCCTCGAGCGCCACCGATTCGCTGGCCAGCATCACGGTGCCGTCGGCACTGCGGCCCATGCACAGCGGGCGGATGCCGTAGGGGTCGCGGAAGGCCAGCAGGCCGTGGCCGGCGATGAGCGAGATGACCGCATACGAGCCGCGGATGCGCTTGTGCACCGCGCGCACGGCCTCGAAGACTTCGTTGGAGTGCAGGGGCACGCCGCGCGTGGAGCGCTCCAGTTCGTGCGCCAGCACGTTGAGCAGCACTTCGGAGTCGCTCTCGGTGTTGGTGTGGCGGTGGTCGGTGGAGAACAGCTCCGCGCGCAGCGCATGCGCATTGGTCAGGTTGCCGTTGTGCACCAGCACCAGGCCGAAGGGCGCGTTCACGTAGAAGGGCTGGGCCTCTTCCTCGCTGTAGGCGTTGCCTGCGGTGGGGTAGCGCACCTGGCCCAGGCCGACGTCGCCCGGCAGTGCCCGCATGTTCCGCGTGCGGAACACGTCGCGCACCATGCCCTTGGCCTTGTGCATGAAGAACTTGCGGTCCTGCAAGGTGACGATGCCTGCGGCATCCTGCCCCCGGTGCTGCAGGAGCAGCAGCGCGTCATAGAGCAATTGATTCACGGGGGCGTTGCTGACAACACCGACGATTCCACACATGGGACGTTCCTTTTAGGGCAAGAAGCTTGCCAGTTTCTCGGGCAGCGCGGGCTTGGCGCTCTGCAATGTCATATCCATGAGGGCGGCGCTTTGGGAGCCGCGCCACCACTCGTTCTCGCTCATCGAAAAAAGATGGACCACCACAGCCGCCACCAACAGCGTCAGTGCGCCGCGTGCCAGGCCGAACACGGCGCCCAGGGTGCGATCCACCGGCCGCAGGCCCGCGGCCTTGACCAGCGTGCGGATCAGGCTGGCCAGCAGGCCGACGCTGAAAGCCACGGCGATGAAGATCAGGACAAAGGCTGCCGGATAGCGCCACGCCGCGTCGGGCTCGCCCGCCGGCAGCCAGGCCGCCACCGGCGTGGCAAACCACTGCGCCAATGCGAATGCCGCAACCCAGCCCATGAGCGTGATCACCTCGAACAACAGGCCGCGCCAGATACCGATGAGCATCGAGACCCCAAGCACGGCAACAGCAATCCAATCCAGCGGGGCCACGACCTGGGCACCCGCTACAGCGTGAGGACGGCCGCAGGCAAGGCCAGTTCCTTGACTTTGCCCGCGGCCTTGTCGGCGTCGGCGCGCGAAGCAAAGGGGCCCACGCGCACCCGCGTGCGCTCGCCGTCCGATGTCTTGGCTACGTTGGTATAGGTCTTGAGGCCGGCCTTTTCCAGCTTCTGGCGCACTTCGCGCGCCTTGGCTGCATCGGCAAATGCGCCCACCTGCACCACGAAGCGACCGCTGTCGGACGCAGCAGGCGCTGCGCCGTTTCCGTCGAGCAGCGCACGGGCACGCGCGCCGTCGTCGGCGGACGCGTTCTTGGTCGGGGCCTTGGGTTCCGCCTTGGCTTCGGGCTTCGGTTCTGGCTTGGGCTCGGGCTTGCGCTCCGGCTTGGGTTCGGCCTTCGGTTCGGGCTTCGGTTCGGGCTTGGCCTCCACCTTGGGCTCCGGCCTGGCTTCGACCTTTGGCGACGGGCTCGCCGGTGCCTGCGCGGTGATCTCGGTGCCGTCTGCGCGCTCGGTGATCATGTTGCGGTCGCCCGACGAGTCGGCCGAGCGGCCGCTGCGCTCGGGCTTGGGTGCGGCTTCGGGCCTGGCTTCCGGCGCAGGCGCAGCGGGCACCGCAAGCGGCTTGCTCTTGGCACGGTCTGGAATTTCGATGGGGATGTCGCCAGGCACGGGACGCGGCTGCGTGTCGAACAGCAGCGGAAAGCCGACCACGCCCACCAGCACCAGCACCGCTGCGCCAACCAGGCGATGGCGCGCGCGCCGCCGCATCGACTCCACGCTTTCCGCCGGGGCTGCCGCGTTGGCGGCGTTGCGTGTTTCGTTGCCCTGTTGGCCTGCCGAGCGGAACTTGAAAAACGCCATCTTGAACGTCGATCCTGAAGGTAGCGAGATGTGGAGCCGTGGGCCATAAATCAAGGCCCGTCCAAGGCCCCGACCAGGGGCCCTGGCGATCGGCCCGGCTCTACGGGTCAGGCGTCCGGCAGCAGGTGTTTTGCTTGCAGACGGGGCGTTCCGTGCTCCAGCACGCCACCCACCGTGAAGAACGATCCGAAGACGACGATTCTATCAGCCGGGCCTGCCGCGGCGACGGCGGCGTCCAATGCAGCCTGGGGTGACGGATGGGTACTTTCCGTGGCGTCCGGGCGGGTGTTCTGCTCGCGCCAGCGAGCCGCCAGGTCGACCGCGCGGGCCGCGCGCTGCGTGGGCAGGTCGCAGAAGTACCAGCGGTCGATCATCGGGCCGATGCGCGAGAGGATGGGCGCAAGGTCCTTGTCGACCATCACGCCGAAGACGCCGTGCGTGTTGGGATAGAAGCCCATGGCGTCCAGGTTCTCCGCCAAAGCCGCCACCGCATGCGCGTTGTGCGCCACGTCCAGCACCAGCGTGGGCTGGCCCGGCACGATCTGGAAGCGCCCGGGCAGTTCGACCATGGCCAGGCCGACGCGCACCGCCTGCGCGGTGATGGGCAGCTTCTGGCGCAGCGCTTCGAGCGCCGCCAGCACGCCGGCCGCATTGATCAGCTGGTTGGCGCCGCGTAGCGCCGGATAGGCCAGGCCGCTGTAGCGCCGCCCGCGCCCCGCCCAGCCCCATTGCTGCTTGTCGCCCGCCACGTTGAAGTCGTGCCCGAACTGCCAGAGCTCGGCGCCGATCTCCTTGGCCCGGGCAAGTACGCTGGCCGGCGGCACCGGATCGCTCACGATGACCGGGCGGCCGGTGCGCATGATGCCGGCCTTCTCATAGCCGATCGATTCGCGGTCCGGCCCCAGGAAGTCCATGTGGTCCAGGTCGATGCTGGTGATGATGGCGCAGTCGGCATCGATGATGTTCACCGCGTCCAGCCGACCGCCCAGGCCCACTTCGAGAATGGCGGCGTCCAGCTGCTGGGCCGCCATGCACTGCAGGATGGCCAGGGTGGTGAACTCGAAATACGTCAGCGGCACATCGCCGCGCGCGGCCTCCACGGCCTCGAAATGCGGCACCAGCACCTGCTCTTGTACCGGCTGGCCCTGCAGCCTCAGCCGCTCCTCGAAATGCACCAGGTGCGGCGAGCTGTAGACGCCGGTGCGGTAGCCGGCGTTCATCAGGATCGATTCGAGCATGGCGCAGGTCGAGCCCTTGCCATTGGTGCCGGCCACGGTGATCACCGGGCAGGAAAAGGCCAGGCCCATGCGCTGCGCCACCTGGCGCAAGCGGTCCAGGCCGAGCTCGATGGTCTTGGGATGCTGTTGCTCGGCGTGCGCGAGCCAATCGCTTAGGGTTTGCATGGAGCCGGCGATTGTCGCAGGCCGCGGGCGGCGGCATGATTCGGCCCCATGAGCACCACTGTCTACGGCATTACCAATTGCGACACCGTCAAGCGCGCCCGCGCCTGGCTGACCGATCACGGCATCGACTACGCCTTCCACGACTTCAAGAAGCAAGGCGTGCCGGAGGCCGACCTGGACCGCTGGCTGGCCTCGGCCGGCTGGGAGACGCTGGTCAACCGCCGCGGCACCATGTGGCGCCGGCTGGACGACGCCACGCGCGAATCGGTCGTCGACAACGCTTCGGCGCGTCGCGCGTTGATCGAATACCCCAGCCTCATCAAGCGCCCCGTGGTGCAGTGGCCGGGGCGCAAGGACGCCACGGTCGGCTTCGACGCCGAGGCATGGCAGAAGCTGGCGAAGGCCTGAGCGAGCAAAGACGAGGTAAAGACCTGAACCGGAATCGCTTCCTGTCGTCCAATCAGGCACGGCTTGGCGGCCGCAACATTTCACCCGCCGGCCGCCCACAGGAACCCAGAGGACTCACCAGATGACCCGCAAGACCTTTTCCCCCCACCGCCTGGCTGGTGCCATGCTGCTGGGCGCGCTGGCCGCATTGACCGGCGCCGCGGCATCGGCCCAGCAGCATGTGGAAGAAGCCCGCGTGCTCTCCAGCACGCCATTGCGCGGCGCCGACGGCGTCGCGGGCTACTCGGTCACCTACGAATACAACGGCCGGCAGTACACCACCCGCACCGACAGCCCGCCCGGCGACTACATCCAGCTGCAGATGTCGCCCATGGGCGTCGTGACCTCGCAGCCGGCCGCCGCGAATGGTGCGCCGGCCTACACCTCGCCGGTCGCCGACGGCGGCGCCGGCAACGCCGAGCCCTGGCGCAACGTGACGCCCGAAGCCGGCGTGGTGCTGTCGGGCAACAGCGGCATGGGGCCGGCGCCAGCGCCCGCCTATGCCGCACCGCCGGTCGTCTATGCGCCGGCCCCGGTCTATGCGCCCGCCCCGGTCTACGCGCCGCCGGCCTATGGCTACTACGGCTACCCGTATGCCGCGTATCCGCCCATCGGCGTCTCGCTCAACCTGGGCTACAGCTACTGGCGGGGCGGCCGCGGCTGGCACTGAGCCGCAGCGCACCTAGAATCCGGGGCATGAGCACCCCTACCCCCAACCTCAGCAACGTGAGCGTGGCCACCAAGGCCAACGTGTATTTCGACGGCAAGTGCGTCAGCCACAACCTCGTGCTGGCCGATGGCACCCGCAAATCGGTGGGGGTGATCCTGCCCTCCACCCTCACCTTCAACACCGGTGCGCCCGAAATCATGGAAGGCACCGCGGGCAGCTGCGAATACCAGCTGGCCGGCAGCAGCGAATGGCTGCGTTCGGGTGCGGGCGAGAAGTTCAGCGTGCCGGGCAATTCGAGTTTCCAGATCCGCGTGACGGGCGAGCCCTATAGCTACATCTGTCATTTCGGCTGATCAACCGAACGCATCAAGAATAAAGCCACCCTCGGGTGGCTTTTTCTTTGGGGCGGGCGCCTGCTCAGACCACCACCGGCTCCGGCTCCAGCCGGATGCCGAAGCGCTCGTACACGCTGGTCTGGATGGCCTTGGCCAGCGTCATGACCTCGCCGCCCGTCACCGGGTTCTGATGGCCGCCGCGGTTGACCAGCACCAGCGCCTGCTTTTCGTACACGCCGGCGTTACCCACCGACTTGCCTTTCCAGCCGCAGGCGTCGATCAGCCAGCCGGCCGCCAGCTTGATGCTGCCGTCGTCCATGGGGTAGTGAACGATCTTGGGGTCGCGCGCAATGATGTCGGCGCACTGTTCCGGCGTGACTGTCGGGTTCTTGAAAAAGCTGCCCGCATTGCCGAGAACCCGCCAGTCCGGCAGCTTGGCGCGGCGAATGGCCACGATCCAGTCGAAGATTTCCTGGGGGCTGGGCGCGGAATTGCCCATCTCGGCCATCTTCCGCTCCAGGTCCAGGTAGCCCAGCACCGGCTTCCAGGGCCGCGGCAGCCGAAAGCGCACGCGGGTGATCAGCGCCCGCCCCGCCAGGCCGAAGCCGTTGGGGCCGGTGCTGGCGTGCTTGAACACCGAGTCGCGGTAGCCGAAGGCGCATTGCGCAGCATCCAGCGTGAAAGGCTGGCCGGTCTGCAGGTCGATGCCGTCGAGCGACTCGAAACGGTCCTGCAATTCCACGCCATAGGCCCCGATGTTCTGCACTGGCGCGCCGCCGACGGTGCCCGGAATCAGCGCCATGTTCTCCAGGCCCGGCAGGCCTTGCGCCAGCATCCATTGCACGGTGTCGTGCCAGATTTCGCCGGCACCGACTTCGACGATCCAGGCGCGGTCGGTCGTTTCCACCAGGCGCCGCCCGCGGATCTCGACCTTGAGCACCAGCGGCTTGACGTCACCCGTGAGAACGATGTTGCTGCCGCCGCCCAGCACGAACTTGGGCGCATCGCGCCAGGCCGCTTCGGCCAGCACCTCGGCCACGTCGGCCTCGCCGTGCACGCGCACCAGTTGCTGGGCACGCGCCACGATGCCGAAGCTGTTGTAGGGTTGCAGCGGGACGTTTTGCTCCACGATCATGGGAGAATTGTCTCATTCAACAACAGTTGCGCGTCCCTGGAGAGCTTCCCATGCCGTCTTTCGATACCGTCTGCGAACCCAACCTGCCCGAGGTCAAGAACGCCGTCGACAACACCTCCAAGGAGATTGCGACACGCTTCGACTTCAAGGGCACGTCCGCCGCGGTCGAGCTCAAGGACAAGGAAATCACCCTCATCGGCGACGCGGACTTCCAGCTGGTGCAGATCGAGGACATCCTTCGCAACAAGCTCACCAAGCGCAGCGTCGACGTGCGCTTCCTCGACAAGGGCGACGTCCAGAAGATCGGCGGCGACAAGGTCAAGCAGGTGTTCAAGGTCAAGAGCGGCATCGAGTCCGAGCAGGCCAAGAAGATCACCCGCCTCATCAAGGACAGCAAGCTCAAGGTGCAGGCTGCCATCCAGGGCGACGCGGTGCGCATCACCGGCGCCAAGAAGGACGACCTGCAGGCCGCCATGGCTCTCATCCGAAAAGACGTGGCCGACCTGCCGCTGACCTTCAACAACTTCCGCGACTAGGCAGCGCCACCACCACCCCCACACGCATGCGCCCCAAACGCCCGCTCCTGGCCTTCCTTCTACCGCTGGCCATGGCAGCCGGCCTGGCGACTTCGGCTCGGGCCGAGTCGGTGATGCTCACCGGCACCATCGGCAATCGCGCCATCCTCATCGTCGACGGCGGCGCCCCGCGCACGGTGGCGCCCGGCGACAAGCTGGGCAGCGTGAAGCTGGTGTCGGTGCAGGGCGACCAGGCGGTGGTCGAGGTGGGCGGCCAGCGCACCACCCTGCGCATGGACCAGCCGGCCAGCGTGGGCGGCGGCGGTAGCGGGGCCAACGGCTCGCGCATCGTGCTGCCGGCCAACAGCGGCGGCCACTTCGTGACGCTGGGCGCCATCAATGGCCGATCAGTGAGCTTCATGGTGGACACGGGCGCCACGCTGGTGTCCCTCTCGGCGGCCGACGCGCTGCGCATCGGGCTCGACTACAAGAAATCGAGCCCGGTCCAGATCAGCACCGCCAACGGCGTGGGCCAGGCCTATCGCGTCAGGCTCAACTCGGTGCGCGTGGGCGACGTCGAGGTCTACGACGTCGACGCGCTGGTGTCCGAGCAGCCCATGCCCTACATCCTGCTGGGCAACAGCTTCATCAGCCGCTTCTCGATGCAGAGAGAAGGCGACCAGATGGTGCTGCAAAAGCGCTTCTGAGAAAGGCGCGCACACAGCGCGCCGCACGGCCCGTTACAGCTGGGCCGCGGTCACCACGATCTCGATGCGGTAGCCGTCCTTGGCCATGAGGGCCTGCACGGTGGCGCGCGGCGGCGTGTTGCCGGCGGGAATCCAGGCGTCCCACACCTCGTTCATCTCGCCGATCTCGCTGATGTCCTTCAGGAAGATCTGCGTCATGAGGATGCGCGACTTGTCGCTGCCCGCCTCTTTCAGCAGGCGCTCGACCATGCCCAGCACTTCGGCCGTCTGGCCCTTGATGTCCTTGGTCAGGTCGTCGGGCACCTGGCCGGCCAGGTAGACGGTGCCGTTGTGAACCGCCGTCTCGGACAGGCGCGGGCCCACGTGAAAGCGTTGCAGGCTTCCCATGATTTCAGTTTCCTTGTGCGTTCTCGGGCGCCGCCTTGGATTTGGCGCCCAGTTTGGATTCGGTGCCGGACAGCAGCCGGCGGATGTTCTCGCGATGGCGCCACACCAGCAGCAGGCTCATGACGACCAGCGCCACGAGCGCCACGGCATCCAGCGGCCAGGCAATGCCGCCGCCCAGCAGGTAGTAGGCCGGCGCGAAGAAGGCGGACACCAGGGACGCCAGCGAGGAATAGCGAAAGAAGATGGCGATGATCAGCCAGGTCAGGCCCGTGGCCAGCCCCAGCAGCGGCGCCAGGCCCAGCAGGACGCCGGCCGCCGTTGCCACGCCCTTGCCGCCCTGGAAGCGGAAGAACACCGGATACAGGTGCCCCAGGAATGCGGCCAGCCCCGCCAGCGCGGCGGTGTCCATGCCCAGGCCGTACGCCGCGCCCCAGTGCACGATCAGGAACACCGGCAGCCAGCCCTTGATGGCGTCGAGCAGCAGCGTGGCCAGTGCCGCGCCCTTTCGGCCCGAACGCAGCACGTTGGTGGCGCCGGGGTTCTTGCTGCCGTAGCTGCGCGGGTCGTCCATGCCCAGTGCCTTGCTCACGATGACCGCGAAGGACAGCGAGCCCAGCAGGTAGGACGCCACGATGGCGATCAGGGACAAGGGTGCGAGAAAGCTCAAGGCGCGCTCCGGCCGGGTAACAGGATGAAGCCGGCTATTCTGCCAGCGCGCACTGCACGGGCTTGGCGTCGAGCAGGCGCACGCACACCTGCGGGTCGATGCCCACCAGGTAGCCGCGCCGGCCGCCGTTGATGGCGATGCGCGGCAGCTCGAGGATGCTCGACTCGATGTACACCGGCATCCGCCGGCGCGTGCCGAAAGGCGAGGTGCCGCCCACCAGGTAGCCGCTGTGGCGGTTGGCCACCTCGGGCTTGCAGGGCTCCACCGACTTGGCGCCGATCTGCCGCGCCAGGTTCTTGGTGGACACGGTGCGGTTGCCGTGCATCAGCACGATCAGCGGCCTGGCATCCTGGTCCTGCATGACCAGCGTCTTGACCACGGTGAACGGATCGAAGCCCAGCACCTGCGCGCTGTGCTGTGCTCCGCCGTGCTCGAGGTACTCGTAGGGGTGCTCGGTGAACTCGACCTTGTGCCCGCGCAGCAGTTGCGTGGCCGGTGTTTCCGAGACGTGCGCCTTCTTGGCCATCGAGTCAAACAGCGGGGTCGCGCATTTCCCAGCGGATCTTGTCGATCCCGGCCATCAGCTCGGGCGAGAGGGTGGTGCCCCAGGCATCGAGGTTCTCGTCGAGCTGCGCCTGCGTCGTCACGCCGATGATGGTGCTGGCCACGCGCCAGTTGGTGTAGCAGAAGGCCAGCGCCAACTGAACGGGCGTCAGGCCATGTTCACGCGCCAGCGCGTTGTAGCGGCGCGCAGCCTTGAGTGCATCGGGGCGGCCCCAGCGCTGCTTGCGCACCGATTCGTAGCGTGCAATGCGGCCTTCCTTGGGCGCATCGGGGCCTTCGGTGCCGCCCGCGTCGTACTTGCCGGTGAGCAAGCCGAAGCCCAGCGGCGAATACGGAATGGACGAGACGTTCAGGCGGTGCATGGTTTCGTCCAGGCCGTTTTCCAGCGAGCGATTGACCAGGCAGTATGCGTTCTGCACCGTGGCCACGCGCGGCAGCCCGTGCTGCTCGGCCAGGCGAACGAACTCGTGCACGCCGTAGGGCGTTTCGTTCGACAGGCCGATGTGGCGCACCTTGCCCGCCTTCACCAGCCCCGCGAAAGACTCGAGCTGCTCGAGGATGGGCGTGACGGAGCGCTCCTGCTGCGGGTCGTAGACCATCGAGCCGAAGGCCGGCACGTGCCGCTCGGGCCAGTGGATCTGGTAGAGATCGATCACGTCGGTCTGCAGGCGCTTGAGGCTGGCGTTGCACGAGGCCACGACGTCGGCCGCCGTCATGCCGCTGCCTTCGCGCACCCAGGGCATGCCGCGCGAAGGGCCGGCCACCTTGGTCGCCAGCACCACCTTGGCGCGCGCACCCGGGTTCCTGGCGAACCAGTTGCCGATGATGGTCTCGGTGGCGCCGAAGGTTTCCTGCTTCGCCGGCACCGAGTACATCTCGGCGGTGTCGATGAAGTTGATGCCGCGCGCAATTGCCCGGTCGAGAATGGCATGGGCCACGGGCTCGCCCACCTGTTCGCCGAAGGTCATGGTGCCCAGGCAGATGGGAGTGACGCGCAGATCGCTCTGGCCGAGGGAAACGTTGGGACTGAAGGAATTCGTCATGGCCCGAGATTCTAGGAAGCCGGGGCCGATTGCGCAGGCTGCTTATCATTGACCCGCATGTACCAGCCGCGCCGCATCAGCCACAGCGAATTCATTCCCCTGCGGGGGCTCGAGCACCACGTGCGCATCTGGGGCGACCTGGCCGGCGGGAAGGATCCCATCGTCATGCTGCACGGCTGGATGGACGTGGGCGCCTCGTTCCAGTTCGTGGTCGACGCACTGGCGACCGACCGCCCCGTGATCGCCCCCGACTGGCGCGGCTTTGGCCTGACCGACGCGCGCGGCGCCGACAACTTCTGGTTTCCCGACTACCTGGCCGACCTCGACGGCCTGCTGGACCACTACCTGCAAGCGCGCCCCGCCGACATCGTGGGCCACAGCATGGGCGGCAACATCTCGATGTTCTACGCGGGCGCCCGGCCGCAGCGCGTGCGGCGCCTGGTCAACCTCGAAGGCTTCGGCATGCCGCGCACGCAGCCGGAGCAAGCCCCTGCACGCTATGCCAAGTGGATGGACGAGCTCCAATCCCTCAAGCGCGGCGAACTCGATCTGCAGACCTATCCCGAAGCCTCGGGCGTGGCGCGCCGCCTGATGCGTACCAACCCACGCCTGCCGCAGGACAAGGCCGACTGGCTGGCCACGCACTGGGCCGCGCCCACGACCCGCGCCGACGGCACGCCCGCCTGGCGCATCCTGGGCGATGCGGCGCACAAGATCGTCAACGCCAACCTGTACCGGGTGGACGAGGCGCTGGAGCTGAACAAGGCCATCCAGGCGCCGGTGCTGGCCGTCGAGGCCGCCGACGGCGTGCTGCAAACCTGGAAGAAGCGCGGCATCGACGACGACTTCGTTGCGCGCCTGCGCATGGTGCCGCGGCTGGAACTTGCACGCATGGAAGATGCCGGCCACATGATGCATCACGACCGGCCCGCCGAGGCGGCCCGGCTCATCGAGAGCTTCCTCAAAAGAAACTAAATGTGCGTCTGACACAATCGGCGGGAAGAACAACAGCAGGGCTTCCCTTCGACCGATGACGTACATCCTCAACCGCCTTCGCGCGGCCGGCCTGGCTTTGGGCCTTTTCGCAGCCATCTTTTCGGCGCCCGCTTGGGCACAGCAGCAGCAACCAAGCTCCCCCCTGATTCCCACCGAGGCCGGCTGGGAGCTTACCGTTGCGCCCTATGTCTATCACTTCAGCAACGACCCGCAGCACAAGTACGCCTGGCTGATCGGCCTGGAGCGCCACCGGGCCGACAACTGGCTCTGGGGCGCGGCCTATTTCAGCAATTCCTTCGGCCAGGAGTCCGGCACCGCATATGTGGGCTACATCTGGAACAACCTGCTCAACCAGCCGGCCCTCTACGTCAAGCTGGTGGCCGGCGTCATGTACGGCTACGTCGCCCCTTATGAAGACAAGGTGCCGTTCAACCACAACGGCTGGTCGCCCATCGTGGTGCCCACCGCGGGCTGGCGCCTGACGCCCAGCGACGCGGTGCAGGTCTCGCTGCTGGGTACCGCAGGCCTCATGTTCTCCTACAGCCGCCGCTTCTAGCCCTGTCTCGCGGGCCGCCGCAACGGCCTGCCCTGCCCCGTGCGAAAATGCCAGGTTTCTCCAAGACACCAGGCAGGACACTCACATGGATGCAGAACAAATCAACCAGATCGGCGCAACCCTGGCGGACCTGAGCCAGCGGACGGTCGATCTCCGGAGGTATCTTTGACGCCGATGCCAAGGCGGAGCGGCTGCGTACCGTCAACGCGTCGCTAGAAGATCCGGCGGTCTGGAACGACCCCAAGAAAGCCCAGGAGCTGGGCAAGGAAAAGAAGGCGCTCGACTCCGTCGTGCTCGTGCTGAACACCATCGGCAGCGAGCTGTCGGACAACACCGAGCTGTACGAGATGTCCCGCGCCGACGAGGACTTCGCCGGCCTGCAGGCCATCTCGGACGACGCCGCGCGCATCGCCGAGGAAGTCGAGAAGCTCGAGTTCCGCCGCATGTTCAGCAACCCGGCCGACCCGGCCAACGCCTTCCTGGACATCCAGGCCGGCGCCGGCGGCACCGAGGCCTGCGACTGGGCCAGCATGCTGCTGCGCCAGTACCTGCGCTATGCCGAACGCAAGGGCTTCAAGACGCAGATCGAAGACGAGACCCCCGGCGACACCGCGGGCATCAAGAGCGCCACGATCAAGATCGAAGGCGAATACGCCTACGGCCTGCTGCGCACCGAAACCGGCGTGCACCGGCTGGTGCGCAAGTCGCCCTTCGACTCGTCGGGCGGGCGGCACACCAGCTTTGCCAGCGTGTTCGTGTACCCGGAAATCGACGACTCCATCGAGATCGAGATCAACCCGGCCGACGTGCGCACCGACACCTACCGCGCCAGCGGCGCCGGCGGCCAGCACATCAACAAGACCGACTCG
>JAFECZ010000709.1 GCA_018241905.1 Pseudomonadota bacterium | reverse complement strand
GCCCGGAATCGTCGGGCAAGACCACCCTCACCCTGCAGGTCATCGCCAACATGCAGAAGCTGGGCGGCACCTGCGCCTTCGTCGACGCCGAACACGCGCTCGACGTGCAATACGCCAGCAAGCTGGGCGTGAACCTGCCCGACCTGCTCATCAGCCAGCCCGACACCGGCGAGCAGGCGCTCGAAATCGTCGATTCGCTGGTGCGCTCCGGCGCCGTGGACCTCATCGTGGTCGACTCGGTGGCCGCGCTCACGCCCAAGGCCGAAATCGAAGGCGAGATGGGCGATTCCCTGCCCGGCCTGCAGGCCCGCCTGATGAGCCAGGCGCTGCGCAAGCTCACGGCCACCATCAAGAAGACCAACTGCATGGTCATCTTCATCAACCAGATCCGCATGAAGATCGGCGTGATGTTCGGCTCGCCCGAAACCACCACCGGCGGCAACGCGCTGAAGTTCTACGCCTCGGTGCGCCTGGACATCCGCCGCATCGGCACCATCAAGAAGGGCGAAGAGGCCATTGGCAACGAGACCAAGGTCAAGGTGGTGAAGAACAAGGTCAGCCCGCCCTTCAAGACGGCCGAGTTCGACATCCTGTTCGGCGAGGGCATCTCGCGCGAGGGCGAGATCATCGACATGGGCGTGAACAACCGCATCGTCGAGAAGAGCGGCGCCTGGTACGCCTACAACGGCGAGAAGATCGGCCAGGGCCGTGACAACTCCCGCGAGTTCCTGCGCGAGAACCCCGAACTGGCTCGCGAGATCGAGAACAAGGTGCGCGAGGCGCTGGGCATCCCGCTGCTGCCAGCTGCCGAGGGCGAGCAGGAATCGGCGCCCGCGGCCAAGTCGTCCAAGGCAGACAAGGCCGATAAAGCCGACAAGGGCGACAAGGGCGACAAGTAAGCCGCAGCCAGGATGAATGAGCCTGCCCGCCGCCGTGCAACTTGCCGGCGGCGGGCATGCCGCTCCGCACAGAACCCATGGCATCTGCTGCCCCGTCCCTCAAAGGCCGTGCGCTGCGCCTGCTGAGCCAGCGCGAGCATTCGCGCGCCGAGCTGGAGCGCAAGCTGGCCAGGCACGAGGAAGAGCCCGGCACGCTGGCCCGCGCGCTCGATGAGCTGGCGGCCAAGGACTTCATCAGCGAGACCCGCGTGGTCGCCTCGGTGCTGCATCAGCGCGCGGCGCGTTCCGGTGCGCTCAAGGTGAAGCAGGAGCTGCAGGCCAAGGGCATCGCGCCCGAGGCCGTTGCGCAGGCGGTGGCAACGCTGCAGGACACCGAGCTCGAGCGCGCCGCTGCACTGTGGCGCCGCCGCTTCGACGCCCTGCCGGCCGATGCGAAGGAACGCGCCAGGCAGATGCGCTTTCTGCTGGCGCGGGGCTTCTCCGGTGCAGTCGCCGCCAAGGTGCTGCGCGGCGGCTTCGAAGACGACGAGGCCGCCGACGGAGCGGGCGCGGACGCCTGACGGCGCCGCCGCCGCCGCAGCAGCAGCAGCAGCAGCGGCCGGCCGCGCGGCCCCGGCTCAGCCGCGCACCACGATCGGCGTGAACTTGCGCCGCGCCTTCAACTGCTCGGCGTCCCAGTCGATGCCCAGGCCGGGCGATTCCGGCGCGATCGCATGGCCGTCCTCGATGCGCAGCCGGCTGCTCGTCAGGTCGTCCAGCTGCGGGATGTATTCGACCCAGCGCGCGTTCGGCACCGCAGCGCACAGGCTCACGTGCAGCTCCATCAGGAAGTGCGGGCACATCGCGATGTTGTGCGCCTCCGCCAGGTGCGCGATCTTGAGCCAGGGCGTGATGCCGCCAACCCGCGCCACGTCGGCCTGCACGATCGAGCAGGCGCCCTGCTGGATGTATTCGGCGAACTGCGAGAGGTGGTACATCGATTCGCCCACCGCCACCGGCACGCTGGTGCTGGCCAGCAGCTGCGCGTGGGCGCGCACATGCTCGGCCGGCATCGGCTCCTCGAACCAGGCCAGGTCCAGCGGCGCGTACTGGCGCGCGCGCCGGATCGCCTCTGCGGTGGTGAAGCTCTGGTTGG
>JAFECZ010000708.1 GCA_018241905.1 Pseudomonadota bacterium | reverse complement strand
CGGATCTCGCGCGCATCGTGCACGCTCATCTTCTCGGTGGGGATGAAGATCTTGGTGAGTTCCGGGTTGATGCGGATCAGCTCCACCACGCCGTCGTCCGCCGCGCTGGGCGGCAGGTAGACCACGCCGCAGTTGAAGCGGTGCCCGGCCTCCAGGCCCTCGCGCACATTGTTGTAGACCGGGATGTTGCCTGCCGGCGTCTCCAGCACCTGGCCGCGCCGACCGGGCGACGTGCCGAACACCACGTTGCCGCCGCTGTAGGCATGGCCCACCGGCGTGACGTCGCTCGACTCGCCACCCAGGATGTTGAGCACACAGACGCGGTCCTCGCGCGTCGCGATCTGCGACAGCGACGACACGCCGGTGTAGAACTTGAAATCTCCGACGCTCTTGCGGTTCATTGTTGTTCCCCCTCTCATCAGGCGGCCAGCCGCATGGCGCGCGCAAGCTCTTGTCGCCCGCCCGCCTTCATCCACGCGTCGGCACGGCGCGCGTAGTCCACCACCTCGCTCATGGCCGAATCGAAGCCGAACAGGCGGTAGGGCAGCCCGAGCGACTCGCATGTGTCGCGCAGCACGCCCATGCCGCGCACGAGGTTCGGGCCGCCGCGCCCGGCCACCACGTACAGCGGCTGCGCGCCGCGCTCGCCCATGTGCTCGCGCAGCGCGTCGGCCATGGCGCGGAAGGTCTCGTGGATGTCGGTGTTGTTGCTCTTGCCGCCGATGATGAAGAGCACGTTGCTCTGCGCGAGCCAGTGCTTGAAGCAGATGCGCGCCACCGACTTCATCTTCTCGTAGGGCGGGTTGCCGCCGAAGTCGGAGCTGATGATGGCGTCATCGCCCAGCATCTGCGTGACCAGCGAGTTGGCGCCGCCGCCGAAGGTGGGTGCCAGGATGGTGCCCTTGGCATTGATGACGTACACGTCGCTCTGGCCCTGGTAGGTGCGCAGCAGGTTGATCTCCTGCTCGAATTCGGAGTAGTCGGCGGCGAACAGGTCGGCCGGCAGGTCCAGGCGCTGCCAGCGCGGATCGTCGCGGTCGAAGCCGCACTTGAAGTCGCAAGCCACCGGCGTGAGGCGGCCGCGCGCGTCGGGGCGCAGGCGGATCGGGTTGAGCTCCAGCGTGGTCATGCCGTAGTCGTGGAACAGGTCCCACAGGTTGGGCAGGTACTGCACCAGCGGCGAGATGATCTGCCTGGGCGCCTTCAGTTCGGTCAGCGCATTGGCCACCACGAAGGCCTTCAGGCCGGTGAGCGGATTGAAGGGAACGCTCACGATCTGCGTCTTGTCCAGCTCCTCGATGTCCATGCCGCCGTGGTGCGTGAGCGTCATGGTCGGGGCGCGGAAATGCGTGTTGTCGGTCAGCGAGAAATACACCTCGTGCTCGGCCGGCACGCCGGCTTCGAAGGTGACGCCGTTCGACTTGGCGTGCTGGTTGCCGTGCCGGTGCTCGCAGAAGTACAGGCGCTCCTTCTCGGCCAGCGCGCCCTCCAGGCTGGTGGCGCGGCCCACCAGGCCGGCCTTGCCTTTCTTGCCGACGCCACCCTTGAACACGGGTTTGACGAAGACCTGGCCGTGCTTGGCAATCAATGTCTTGATCTGTGTCTCGGTGGCGTCGGGCCCCAGGATCTCCGGCGTCGGGAAGCCCGCCAGCCGGAGCAGGCCGGCGCCGTGCAGCATGCCTGTGATGTTCATGGAAACCCTTCGCGGTGCTTGATGTCGTGACGCGCCGGATCGTAGGAAGGCCCCTGGCGGGCGACCTTTCGGCGTTCTTTCACCGAGCTCTATGGCTTTCCCTATTGGGGCAACTCCTGGGCCGCGCCGAAAGCTCGCCGTAAGGCAGGTTCGGCCGGCCGCGTCGAGCATCGGAACGCGCAACGGTGCGCGCAACGAAAGCAAAAGGGAGAGACAACGCGATGCTGACCTTGATGGCCTACTCGATGGTCGTGGTGTTCATGGCGCTCATCATGACCAAGCGGCTCGCGGCGGTGGTCGCGCTGATCGTCATACCCATCCTCTTCGGGTTGGCGTCCGGCTT
>JAFECZ010000707.1 GCA_018241905.1 Pseudomonadota bacterium | reverse complement strand
GCGCACGCTGGAGAGCACGCGCTCTTGCGCCTGCAGGTCCACGTAGTGCAGCACGTCGAGGATCACCACCAGGTCGCTGGGCGGCATGGCCGCTTGGCACATGTCGCCGCACACGAAGGCCGGCGCCGGCTGCAGATGGCCCACGGCGCGCGTGGCGCGGGCGATGTCGCGCGGCATCAGCTCGATGCCGGTGTAGTGCACGCGCTGCGGCGTGGCCGACCAGTCGACGGGCCAATGCAGGCGGGCCTGCATGTCGCTCATGGAGGACAGCAGGCTGGCAATCAGCCCCTGCCCGCAGCCGATGTCCAGCACGCGCCGCTGTCCCGGGGCAATCAGCCCTTCTTCGATCAGGCCCCGAAACACGGGGTCGCGGCCGAGCTTGCCGCGCGCGAAATGCCATGCGAACCGGCCCGCCTGGCGATAAGGCTGGGTGGCCGCATCGTGCAGGTGATGCCAGGCCGAGTCGGGATGGTGGTGCGTCTTCATCAGGATGCGAGTCCTTGTGGCAGGGTGACCGAGTGCAGCCCCTGGGCGTGCAGGCACGACAGCAGTTGCGGCAACACATCGAGCACCACCGGGCGGCCTTGCGGCGAGCGCGCCGCATGGCCGTCGTGCAGCAGGAGGATGTCGCCTGCGGCCAGGCCGCGGGTCAGGCGGCCCAGCACGCGCTGTGCATTGGCCTCGCGCGTGTCGAAGCCGCGCCGCGTCCAGCTCACCAGCGTGAGGCCCATGCGCTGCAGCACGGGTGCCAGGAACATGTTTCGAAAGCCCGCGGGTGCGCGAAAGCAAGTCGGCTGCTGCCCCAGGACCTGCGCCAGCATGCGCTGCGCGCGCTCGAGTTCGCTCGCATAGCCCTTGGGGCCCAGGAATGAGAAATCGTGACGGTGCCGCGCCGTATGGTTCTGGATGCTGTGGCCGCGCCGGACGATCTCGCGCGCCAGTGCCGGATGCGCCGCCACGCGCTCGGCAATGCAGAAGAAGGTGGCTTTCTGCCCGGCGGCATCCAGCAGCTCGAGCACGGCCGGGGTCACCTCGGGGTCGGGGCCGTCGTCGATGGTGATGGCTACTTCGCCGCGAGCCGCAGCGGCGGCCGGAAGACGCGACACGTTGCGACCGAGCAGCGTGCTGCGCGGCATGAGGCCCGCCGCCGTGATCACCACGTGATTGAGCACCACGGCCGCCAGCGCCCAGGGCGCCGCGCCACGCACCAGCACCGCGGCCGCCAGGGCCAGCAGGTGCCACGCAATGCTGGCGCCGACGAAGGGCGTTACCCATCGGACGGTAGGAGCGGAGGCGGTGTGGGACATGCCAGGAACAAATAGGGGGTCGTCTCGCGCCAAGAAGCGCGATCAGCAATTTTCCCTCAAGCTGGCCGCGTTCCGGAGGGCGGCGTGGCACGCGCAAAAGCGGCCGAGAGCAGCAGGGCCAGCAGCGCGCCCGGCGCCACGACCCGGCCGATGGCCGACAGCGACGGAATCTGCGAGATGGCGATGAGCCCGAACGACACGACCGTCGTGAGGTTGGCCAGCAGCAGCGAGGCCAGCGTGTCTTCGTCCGCGCGGCCGGTCACGCGCAACTGGTCGAAGAACAGCGCGTAGTTGGAACCGACCGCCACCACGAGCAGCAGCCCCACCAGGTGCAGGATGCCCAGGGGTACGCCCAGCGCCGCCAGGCCGCCCAGCGTGAGCAGCACGGCCAGCACCAGCGGCTGGCACACGGCCAGCAGGCGCGGGCCGGAACGCAGGTACAGGCCCAGCAGCACCACCACCGACAAGGCACCCGCCAGCACCTGCACAAAGGCCTCGTTCAGGTAGCGCGCGTACAGGCTGTCGAGCTCCACCTTCACATCGATGACCTGCGCGGACGGCAGGCCGGCCAGCTCGTGCCGCAGCCGCTGGGGGTCGAAGCTTGGCGCCGTGTGCAGCGAGATCACGGAGCTCCAGCCGCCGCCGGGCCGTTGCAGCAGCATGGCGTTGACGATGGGTGCCAGCGGCCCGTCCTTGAGGTCGGCATGGCGGATGAGCGGTGCCGACCTGGCCT
>JAFECZ010000706.1 GCA_018241905.1 Pseudomonadota bacterium | reverse complement strand
GAAGCAGCGGAAGCAGCGGAAGCAGCGGAAGCAGCGGAAGCAGCGGAAGCAGCGGTTCGAGTGGAGCAGGCTCCGCGAGCAGCAGCAGCAGCAGCAGCGGAGGCCACGGCTCGACTCAAGGCGCGGGCCACGGCATCGGACACGGCGCGGACGACGCCCCAGGCCATGCGGACGCTCCAGGCCCCCATGGAATTGGCCACGGCGCGGACGATGCGCCGGGCCAGGCAAACGCAGCAGGCGCACATGGCGTCGGCCATGGCGCGGACGACGCGCCGGGTCACCGTTGACGCCGAAGTTGCCTGCGTGGTGCGGGTGCCTGCCTGCGCAAGAGGCATCCGCGCAAGGCCGGGCTCAGGTCCCGGTATAAACCCCGTCCCGCGCCACCACCCGCCCGCGGCTGATGACGGTGCGGCGCGGCCCGCATTCGACCACCGCGGCGGCCATGTTCTCCGCGTCGAGCAACACCAGGTTGGCCTGGCACCCGGCTTCCACGCCGTAGCCTGCAAGGCCCAGCGCCCGCGCGCCGCCGTGGCTCACCACGTCGAAGGCCGCCGCAAGATCCGCGTCCTTGCTCCAGCCGAAGCGCAGCGCGATCAGGCGGGCCCGCTCGAGCATGTCGCCGTTGCCCATCGGGCTCCAGGCATCGCGGATGCCGTCCGAGCCGGAGCACACGTTGACGCCGCGCGAGCGCAGCATCGCCACCGGCGGCACCGTGACGTAGCCCGGCGCGCAGGTCATGACCGAGATGCGCAAGGCCGCGAGCCGGTCCGCCATCGCATGCAGGTCGGCCGGAGGGAACGCGCCCAGCGAGTAGGCATGACTGAGCATGACCCGGCCTTCCAGGCCATGCGCTGCCGTCATGTCGGCAATGCGGTCGATTTCCCAGCGCCCGAGTTCGCCCAGGTCGTGCAGGTGGATGTCCACGCCGCGCCCGAACTTCACCGCCAGGCCGAACACAGCCTCCAGGTGCCGGATCGGATCGTTGTCGATGCCCGCGGGGTCGATGCCGCCCACCACGTCCACGCCCAGCTCGAGCGAGCGCTCCATCAGCTCCAGCGCGCCGGGCGAGATCAGCAGGCCGCCCTGCGGAAAGCTCACGAGCTGCATGTCGATCACATGCTTGTAGCGCTCGCGCAGCGCCAGCATCTCTTGCACATGCCCGATGCCCCAGGCCGTCTGGGCATCGACGTGGCTGCGAAAGTAGAGCGACCCGCGCGCAATGCACTGCTCGATGAGCGGGGCGGCGCGCTCGGCCATCGGCACCTTGAAGTCCTTGAGCACGGCCTGCTCGTTCGAGATGCGATGGTTGCGCGTGGGGCCCGCGCTGTTGGGCCGCCACGGCGTGGCCCACAGCGTCTTGTCGAAGTGCGTGTGGGCCTCGACCATGGCGGGTACCAGCAACTGGCCCTTGCCGTCCACCAGCGTGGGCAGGTCGGCCGCGGCCTGGCCGGCGGGCACGACGGCGGAAATGGTGGCACCGTCCAGCAGCACGTCGGCTGCGGGGCCGCCCATCGGGCGAACGTTGCGGATGACCGTGGTTGTCGTCATGTGGTGTGGGAATCCAGTCAGTAGTGGGTCGCGCGCCAGAGCGTCCCGGGCGATTCCAGCAGGTGCTGCAGCCCGGTGCGCTCGATCATCTGGTCGGTCGCTTCCTGGGCCAGTTCCATGACCTGCGATTCGTCCACCGTGAGCACCTTGCCGTCTTCCATCAGCACCCGGCCGTCCACGATGGTGGTGCACACGTCCGCGCCGTTGGCAAAGCAGGTCACGCGGTAGACGGGCATGTTCAGCGGCATCAGGTGCGGCTTGAACAGGTCGATGAGGATGATGTCGGCCTTCTTGCCTGCCTCGAGCGAGCCGATTTCGTGCTCCAGCCCCAGCGTGCGGGCGGCGTCGATGGTGACCATCTCCAGCACCTTGCCGTGCGGCAGCACGCCCGCGTCGCGGAAGTGGCGGCGGTGGTAGTGCATGCACTGGAACATGTGGCGGAACATGTCGTAGCTGCGGTCGGGCGCGATGCCGTCCGAGCCCAGCGCCACGGTCACG
>JAFECZ010000705.1 GCA_018241905.1 Pseudomonadota bacterium | reverse complement strand
CAAGACCGTCGCCGGATCCGACTGAGCCTCTTTGCCTCCAGGGAGTCTGGGAAGCCGCCATGACGACAACTGCTGCAATGACCGCGGCCCCGGGCTCCTTGGGCCCGGGCGCCGTCCGGCGGCTTGGCCGCTGGGAATTCTGGGGGCGCCTGATGGTGCTGCCCTATCTGCTCGTCTTCCTGGTGTTCGTGCTCTACCCGGTGTGCTATGGCCTGTGGCTGGCGCGCCATCCGCAGAGCTACGTGCACCTGGCGGACGATCCGATCTTCTTCCGTTCGGTGATCAACACGCTGGTGTTCCTCGTGGTGGCCATCAACCTGAAGATGCTGGTGGCGCTCTTGCTGTCGGGCTTCTTCACGCAGCCGCGCTGGTGGATCCGCATCCTGGCGGCGGTGTTCATCCTGCCGTGGGCGCTGCCGTCCATTCCCACCATCCTTTCGGTGCGCTTCATGCTCAACCCGGAGTGGGGCGTCATCAACAGCCTGATCTTCCGCCTGACGGGGGCCGACGGCCCCAACTGGCTCAACGACCCGATGCTGGCGCTGGGCTTCTCGATGCTGGTGCACATCTGGAAGTCGCTGCCGTTCTGGACGCTGATCCTGGTGGCGGGGCGCCTGGCCATTCCGGTCGAGCAGTACGAGGCGGCGTCGGTCGACGGCGCCAGCAAGCTGCAGAAGTTCCGCTTCATCACCTGGCCGGCGATGCGCACGCTCTACGTCACCTCGCTGATCCTGTCGATGATCTGGACGCTGGGCGACTTCAACAGCGTCTACCTGCTCACCGGCGGCGGCCCGGCTGACCTGACGCACGTGCTGGCCACGCTGGGCATCCGCTACCTGCGGCTGGACCAGGTGGACTTGTCCATGGCGTCCATCGTGGTGGCGATGCCGCTGGTTCTGCCGCTGGTGTATTTCATGATGAAGAGGCTTTCCAAATGACCGCGCGCCGCAAGTTCCGCTGGAAGGACGTCGGCACCGAGGCCAAGCTGCTGCTCATCGGCATTCCGGTGCTGGTGTGGACGCTGCTGCCGGTCTATCACATGGTGCTGTTCGCCATCTCGCCGCGCGATTCGGCAACGTCCGGCGCGCTGTGGCCGAGTGCGCCGACGCTGTCCAACTTCTCGGTGGTGTTCGGGCAGAAGCACCACTACCTCATCCACTTCTGGGTGCAGCTGGGCAACTCGGTGTTCATCGCGGTCGCGGTGGGCGTCATCACGCTGTTCGTGGCCACCACGGCGGCCTTTGCCATCAGCCGGCTGCGGGTGCGGGGAGGGCGCACGGTGCTCAACATGGCGCTGTTCACCTACTTCATCCCGGCCGCCTTCCTGGCGGTGCCCATGTACAAGACCATGGGCAACTACGGGCTGCTCAACAGCCAGTGGGCCCTGATCCTGGCCATGGTGACCATCGCATCGCCGTATTGCATCTGGGTGCTCAAGCAGGCCTCGGACAAGCTGCCCTACGAGCTGGACGAAGCAGCCCGCATGGACGGCGCCTCGCCGCTGCAGCTGTTTCGCCTGGTGTACCTGCCGCTGATGGTGCCCTCGCTGGTGGCGGTGGGCACCTACGCGCTGCTGCTGGCGTGGAACGAGTACCTCTACGCCTTCCTGCTGCTGTCCAACGACCGCAGCGTGACGCTGGCAGTGGCGCTGGGCAACTTCCTGGCGGCCGACGATTCGCCGTGGGAACTGCTCATGGCCACGGGCCTTGTCTATGCGCTGCCGCCGGCGGCCATCTACTACACCTTCAAGCGCTACATGGTGGGCGGGCTCACCGCCGGCGCGGTCAAGAGCTGAAATCAGAAAGAGTTCAAGGGAACGACATCACATGGCTTCCGTATCGTTCAACCAAGTGCAGAAGACCTTCGGCAAGGTGAAGGTGATCCAGGGCATCAGCTTCGATATTGCCGACGGCGAATTCGTGGTGCTGGTGGGCCCCTCGGGCTGCGGCAAGAGCACCTTGCTGCGCATGCTGGCCGGGCTGGAGGAGATCAGCGGCGGCGAGATCGGCGTGGACGGCGAGGTGGTGAACGACCTCGAGTCCAAGGAC
>JAFECZ010000704.1 GCA_018241905.1 Pseudomonadota bacterium | reverse complement strand
GAGGCTGGCGGCGGTGTAGTACTGGGTTCGCATGCGGGCAGTTTAGGGATTTAGGCGGCGCAATGACGAGCGGAGGTTACCGAGCGCGGGGCGCCCCGTATAGTTCTTGCTGTTCGACATCGCCCAGATTGCTTCCGAAGATGACTCCCGCCGCCGCACTGGACCTCAGCGCACACACGCCCATTGTGATCCTTGGGTGACCAGCCGGGGTCACCAATAAGGGGCTTTTCTCTTTAAATTCAATAGGTTATAGAAACCACGCCCGCCTGCGCTGGAGCGCTCCGTTGGCCTGGAAAGGCATGGTTTGGCGATCAATTTGTCCCAAATTTGTCCCAAGAAATCAGCCCCGAAACTGCGGCATAGACAGGCGTGTGCCAGCGTACTTCGACACAGTTCGCCGGGGTGCTCCGGAGCTGGCTTCAATGGGTGCCGAAGCCGTTTCTCGCATGCGCGACGAGCCAAAAGTGGCCCTCTGAAGTAGCCCTTCGGAACTGCCAGCGCGCGGGTTGCAACCATCACCTGCGGTGGGGCCCCGCCGCGTGGCATCGAACATCTGTCCTTCGAGCCATCCGCAGAGACACTCGACGCAGCCCTCAGCTTGTTGCGTGAGACGTGGACCGAAGGCGACATCAACAGCATTGGCTCATCCTCTTTCTCAAACAGCGCCGCTTCATGATCGCTCATGAAGAAGAGTTGCTTGCGCCTCCTGGAGGTTGCACGAACGTCGAGAGATCAACCTGGAATTGCCGTCCTCGTGAAACGATTGGTTACTCGCTAGACTCCTCTCAACAACTTCAGGGGAGCCCATGCAAATTGCACGAGTCACAGTAGAGAACTTCCGTGGGATCGAAGCCGGCGTTGTCACGTTGTCCGGCCACAGCGTCTTTCTCGGCGACAACAATGTTGGAAAGTCCACGCTATTGGAAGCCATCGACCTAGTTCTCGGGCCGGAGCGGCTTTCCCGAAGGCCCGTCATCGACGAGCACGACTTTCATGCCGGCCGCTACCTGGATGAAGAGAGCGCACCGGTTCCCATTCACATTGAAGTCATCGTCTGTGACCTTTCCGCCGAGCAGCAGCGACACTTTCGTGACCACATCGAGTGGTGGTCTGCCACGGAAAAGAAGCTGCTCGCAGGCCCGCCCCCAGAAGGTACGGACGCCCCGGACGTTTCGGCCGCGTTGCGGGTGTTCTTCGACGGTCGCTACGACAAGGAAGAAGACGACTTCACGGGCAATACGTTCTTCGCGACCCCCTTGCTAGCCGAAGGTGCTCACGTAACTTTCAAGACGCCCGACAAGCGCAAGTGTGGCTTCTTGTACCTCCGGACGCTGAGGACAGGGGCGCGGGCATTGAGTCTGGAGCGCGGATCGCTGCTCGATGTCATCCTCAGGCTTCAAGACAAGCGCGTGACGATGTGGGAAGACCTGCTGAACGAGTTGCGCAAGCTCCCCGTAGCCGACAAGCCAGAACTCGGCATCGCGCCGCTCTTGAAGGACGTCCAGGACGCTGTTCGCCGGTTCGTCCCATCGGACTGGGCAGAAGAACCTCACATGCGCGTGTCGGATCTCACAAGAGAGTCCCTGCGCAAGGACTTGACCGTCTTCATGGGCACTGGCGCGAAGCGTCGGGACGGCAGCACCTACTGCGCGCCGTATCACCATCAGGGCACCGGCACGATCAACACGCTGGTGCTGGCGCTGCTATCCATCATCGCAGGCCTGAAGCAGAACGTCATCTTCGCGATGGAGGAACCCGAGATCGCCCTTCCGCCGCATACCCAGAAGCGCATCGTCAACAGCGTGCGCAAGACTTCGGCACAGGCGCTTTTCACGTCGCACTCGCCCTATGTGCTTGAGGAATTCGCGCCGTCCGAGATGCACGTGATGCGTCGCGACGGGGGCAAGCTCTCTGCGACGCTGGCGACATATCCACCATCGGTCAAGCCCAAGGCATACAAGGCAGAGTTTAGGGCCCGCTTCTGTGAAGCCCTGCTTGCGCGATATGTACTGGTAGTCGAAGGTCGAACGGAGTTCGATGCGGTACCTGCAGCGGCTC
>JAFECZ010000703.1 GCA_018241905.1 Pseudomonadota bacterium | reverse complement strand
GAGGTGGACAAGGAATCCGGCGCCATCTTCGTCGACCGCTTCATGACCACGGCCATGTACTACCCGGCCAACTACGGCTACGTGCCGCAGACCCTGTCGGGCGACGGCGACCCGGTGGACGTGCTGGTCATCACCCCCTATCCGCTGCACCCCGGCGTGGTCGTGCCCTGCCGCCCCCTGGGCATCCTGATGATGGAAGACGAAGCCGGCGTGGACGGCAAGGTGCTGGCCGTGCCCACCGACAAGGTGCTGCCCATCTACACGCACTGGAAGTCGGTGGACGACGTGAACCAGATGCGCCTGAAGGCCATCAGCCACTTCTTCGAGCACTACAAGGACCTGGAAGCGGGCAAGTGGGTCAAGGTGCTGGGCTGGGAAGGTATCGAGGCCGCCAAGAAGGAAATCCTGGACGGCGTGGCGAACTACAAGAAATAACTTCGCCTACCCCAGGGCTACCCTGCATCGCAGGTCTGCCAACTACCTTGCCAGGGGGCGCACTCTGCGGCCCGGCAAGGCCGGTTGCGCGATTGCCCTGGTGGTAAAGAGCACGCAGCGTCGTGCTCTTTTTTGTTTCAGTCGTGCCGGAAAGGGCTGCGCTCGCCCAGGTGGTCGAGATAGTTCTCGATGCCGGCGCCTTCGCGCTGCAGGAAGCGCTCGACCGCGTCTGCAAACGAGGGGTGGGCCAGCCAGTGGGCGCTGGCGGTGCGCACCGGCATCAGGGCGCGCGCCATCTTGTGCTCGCCCTGGGCACCGCCCTCGAAGCGCGACACGCCGTGTTCGATGCACCACTGCAGCGGCTGGTAGTAGCAGGCCTCGAAGTGCAGGCAGTCGACCCGCTCCATCGCGCCCCAGTAGCGCCCGTACGCGACCTCCGGCACGCCAGGCTTGTCTCCATCTTGCGAAAGCGCAATGAGGCTGCTCGCGATCGGGCGGCCCTCGCGTTCGGCGATGAAAAGCAGCCACGCCTCGGGCATGGTTCGCGCCATCTGCTGGAAGAAGGCCGGCGTGAGGTAGGGCGGGTTGCCGTGTTCGCGGTAGGTGCGGGCGTAGCAACGGTAGAAAAAGGCCCAGTCCTCGGCCGAGATGTCCTTGCCGCGCGCCCAGCGAAACTGCACGCCTGCGCCATGCACCTTGCGGCGCTCCTGGCGAATCTTCTTGCGCTTGTCTTGCGCGAGGCTCGCCAGGAAGGATTCGAAATCGCCCCATCCCTGGTTGAGCCAGTGGAACTGCACGGTGTGGCGCAGCATCAGCCCGGCTTCGGTGCAGGCGGCAATGTCCTCGTCGGCACCGAAAAGCAGGTGCAAGGAAGACAGTTTCTGCTCGCTGCACCAGGCTACCAGGGTCTGTGCCAGCAGGGCGCGGCTGGCCGCATCGCGTGCCAGCAGGCGCGAGCCCGGCACCGGCGTGAAGGGCACCGCGACAAGGCCCTTGGGGTAGTAGTCCAGCCCATGCTCGTGATACGCGTTGGCCCAGGCCCAGTCGAACACGTACTCGCCGTAGGAGTGGTCCTTGAGGTAGAGGGGGCAGGCCGCCATCAGTGTCTTGCCCCGCCACAGGGTGAAGAAGCGAGGCGTCCAACCGCTGGCGCCGGTGGCGCTGCCGCTGTCGTGCAGCGCGGCCAGGTAGGCGTGCTGCATGAAGGGCGAGGGCGAAGGCTGCTGGGCCAGCAGCGCATTCCACGCCGCCGCGTCGATGTCCGCCGGCGATGCGTGGATGCGGGCGAGAAGCTCGTCGTTGCCCTTGGTCATGCTCGGGCTCGCCGATTGCCCAGTCGCTCGGCGATGTAGATGCCGCCCAGCACCAGCGCCAGGGCCACGCCGTGATAGAGCGAAATCGGCTCGCCCAGCACCACGAGAGCCAGCAGCGGCCCGAAGATGGGCACCAGGTTGAGGAACACGCCCGCCCTGGCCGGGCCGATGATTCCCACCGCCTGGATGAAGGTCACCTGCGACACGAAAGAAGGCAGCAGTCCCACGAAGGCGATGACCGCCCAGCCCTGCGCGGTGGGCCAGAAGAACTGGCCCGCCGCCACTTCGGCCGCCACCAGGGGCAGCGAGA
>JAFECZ010000702.1 GCA_018241905.1 Pseudomonadota bacterium | reverse complement strand
GCGTATTCGCCCAGGAGCCAGAACTGCCGCACCGCCATGAAGGGCGCGATGGCCTGCAAGTCGGCATCGGGCACCGGCCGCGCCTCGCGATAGGCGCCGATGAAATCCCGCCAGCGGCGCAACACCTTCTCGCCGGGCGCGTCCTCGGGCGAGCGCGGCCACAGCACCCACGGGTACACCGCCAGTTCGTAGGCCAGGAAGCCGGGCCCCGCCTCGTCGAAGTCGAAGAAGACGGCTTCGCGCCCACCTTGCGCCGAGGGGACGACGAAGTTGTTCATGCCATGCGCGTCGCCGTGGCACAGCACGCGACTCAGGTCCCCGAGCGACTGGATGCGCTCGTGCAGGCGGCGGCCCAGGTCCTCGAACTGGGGCCGCAGTTCGTCCGTCATGGTGGGGGCGCCCAGGAGCTTGTCCAGCGGACTCACCAGCAGATAGTCGAGGTCCAGCTCATAGGCGCTGCCGGCACCCCGGTAGCTTTCGCCCGCGGCGTGCAAGGCGGCCAGGCCACCGGCGAAAGCCCGGATGTCCTCGGTCGACTCGCCGGTGAACTCGCCCTCCAGGAACTCGAACACCATCAACGCGCACTCGCCCTCGGGCAGTGCCACGCGAACGGCCGCGCCACCGTTGACGGTGCGAAGGCAACGCGACACCCTGCTGCCCTGCGCGGCAAGGTGCGAGAGCACCTGCGCCTCGAACTGCACGTTGGGCGCGCCGCGCGGCCGCTGCGCGCTCAGGCGGGCGACGACGTTGCTGCCATCGGCAAGGCGCAGGCGGTAGACCTGGTTGAAACTGCGCCGCAGGAACTCGCTCTCGACGACCTCCCCCAGGCCGTAGTGCGCCTGCACGAGCCGCCCGACGCTGGCGGCCGTGGGCGTGGACTGCGCGATCTCCAGATGCATGAGCCCTCCCAAAGGCAAGGGCGCGAGTCTATCCGTGTGCGGGAGCCCTCGGGAACAGGTTTTCCCTGAAGCTCGCGGGGCCTGGCGAGACCCGTCCCTCAGTCGAGTTCCGAGCCCTTCAGTTCGGGAATGAGGAAGATCGTGGCCAGCATGTCGATGACGTAGATGGCGGCCAGCATCGCAATGGCGACCTGGAAGGAATAGGCCGCCGCCAGGGCGCCCACCACCACCGGCCCGAAGCCGCCCACGCCGCGGCCGATGTTGAACAGCACGTTCTGCGCCGTGGCGCGCGCCTGCGTCGGGTAGGCCTCGGACATCAGCGCGCCGTAGCCGCCCAGCATGCCGTTGACGAACATGCCCAGCACCGCGCCGGCCCACAGCATGGTCACCGGGTCGCTCAGCTGCGCGTAGAACAGCGTCATGGCCACCGCGCCGGCCTGGAAGATCAGGAAGCTGGGCTTGCGGCCGATGCGGTCGGCCAGCTGGCCGAAGACCCAGATGCCGGCCATCATCCCCAGGATGGTCACCGAGGTCCACAGCGCCGACTTGGTGAGATTGAAGCCGAGGTTCTTCGACAGGAAGCTGGGCATCCAGATCATGATCCCGTAGTAGCCGAAGTTCTGCACCGAGCACAGCACCACGATGCCCAGGCTGGTGCGGGCCGTGCGAGCGTCCTTGACGAGCAGCCCGAAGGCCTTGCCGCCGGCACCCTTGGCCTGGACCTTGCGCACGAACACCTCCGGCTCGTGCAGCCGGGTACGGATGAACCAGGCCGCGATGGCGGGAACGACGCCCACGATGAACATGCCGCGCCAGCCGATGTGCGGCAGCAGCAGCGGCGTCAGCAGTGCCGCGCCGAGCACGCCCACCTGCCAGCCCAAGGCCACGTAGGAAGACACTCGGGCGCGGTGCCTCGCCGGCCAGGCCTCGGCTGCCAGCGCCATGCCGATGCCGAACTCGCCGCCCAGGCCAACGCCGGCCAGGGTGCGGTAGACCAGCAGGTCCCAATAGCCCTGCGCGAAGGCACACAGCCCGGTGAAGACGGCGAACATCAGGATGGTCCAGGTCAGCACGCGGATGCGGCCGTAGCGGTCGCTCAGGGCACCGAAGAAGATGCCGCCGGCCACCGCGCCCACCAGCGTCCAGGTCACCAGCGAGCCGGCCTGGCCGGTGG
>JAFECZ010000701.1 GCA_018241905.1 Pseudomonadota bacterium | reverse complement strand
CCTTCACCAAGGGCGAGGTCAAGGGCAAGACCGGCTCGCTGACCGCGCTGCCGATCATCGAGACGCAGGCCGGCGACGTGTCCGCCTTCGTGCCGACCAACGTGATCTCGATCACCGACGGCCAGATCTTCCTGGAAACGAACCTGTTCAACGCCGGTATCCGCCCCGCCATCAACGCCGGTATCTCGGTGTCGCGCGTGGGTTCGTCGGCGCAGACCAAGGCCATCAAGGGTCTGTCCGGCGGTATCCGTACCGACCTGGCGCAGTACCGTGAACTGGCTGCCTTCGCGCAGTTCGCCTCCGACCTGGACGAAGCCACCCGCAAGCAGCTGGACCGCGGTGCCCGCGTGACCGAACTGCTCAAGCAGGCCCAGTACAGCCCGCTGTCCATCTCGCTGATGTCGGCTTCGCTGTTCGCAGTGAACAAGGGTTTCATGGACGACCTGGACGTGAAGAAGGTTCTGCCCTTCGAGCACGGCCTGCACCAGTTCCTGAAGTCCAGCCATGCTGCGCTGCTCGAGAAGATCGATTCGGCCAAGCAGATCGACAAGGACGCTGAAGCCGAGCTGACCGCCGCCATCGCCGCGTTCAAGAAGTCCTTCGCCTAAAGCGGGCCCCTAGGAGTCCAAGGAGCCCATATGGCAGCTGGCAAGGAAATTCGCGGCAAGATCAAATCGGTGGAGAACACCAAGAAGATCACCAAAGCCATGGAAATGGTGGCCGCGTCGAAGATGCGCAAGGCGCAGGACCGCATGCGTGCCGCCCGTCCGTACAGCGAGCGGATCCGCGCGATTGCTGCGAACCTCGGCCAGGCGAATCCCGAGTACACGCACGCGTTCATGAAGACGAACGAGGCCAAGGCCGTCGGCGTCATCGTCGTGACGACCGACAAGGGTCTTTGCGGCGGCATGAACACCAACGTGCTGCGTGCCGTGACCGCCAAGCTGCGCGAGGAGCAATCCGCGGGCAACTCGGTGGACGCAGTGGCCATCGGCAACAAGGGCCTGGCCTTCCTGAACCGGGTCGGTGCTCGCGTGGTCTCGCACGTCACCCAACTGGGCGACACGCCGCACCTCGACAAGCTGATCGGCCCCGTCAAGGTGCTGCTCGATCAGTACGCCGAAGGCAAGCTGAGCGCCGTGTACCTGAGCTACACCAGGTTCATCAACACGATGCGCCAGGAATCGGTGGTCGAGCAGCTTCTGCCGCTCAAGGCCGAGTCGCTGAAAAGCGAAGGCAAGAGCCACTCGTGGGACTACATCTACGAGCCGGATGCGCAGAGCGTCATCGACGAGCTGCTGGTGCGCTATGTGGAGTCGCTGGTCTACCAGGCCGTGGCCGAGAACATGGCGTCCGAGCAGTCCGCCCGCATGGTGGCCATGAAGGCCGCCACCGACAACGCAGGCAACGTGATCAACGAGCTGAAGCTGGTCTACAACAAGACCCGCCAGGCCGGCATCACGAAGGAGCTGTCGGAAATCGTGGCGGGCGCCGCGGCGGCCACCGGGGAATGAGTCCGAGTACTCGTTAGCCCCTCAACAGATTCAAATATTTATCGGAGCAGAAGATGGCTCAAGAAAATGCAGTTCAAGGCAAGATCGTTCAGTGCATCGGCGCTGTGGTCGACGTGGAGTTCCCGCGCGACAAGATGCCGAAGGTGTACGACGCCCTGAAGTACGAAGGCGGCGGCCTGACCCTGGAAGTGCAGCAGCAGCTGGGTGACGGCGTGGTCCGCACCATTGCGCTGGGTTCTTCCGACGGCCTGCGTCGCGGTCTGATCGTGACCAACACCGGCGCCCCCATCACCGTGCCCGTGGGCAAGGCCACCCTGGGCCGCATCATGGACGTGCTGGGCAACCCGATCGACGAGCGCGGCCCTGTCAGCAACGAACTGACGGCTCCCATCCACGCCAAGGCACCGGCCTACGACGAGCTGTCGCCGTCGCAAGAGCTGCTGGAAACCGGCATCAAGGTGATCGACCTGGTGTGCCCGTTCGCCAAGGGCGGCAAGGTGGGCCTGTTCGGCGGCGCCGGCGTGGGCAAGACCGTGAACATGATGGAACTCATCAACAACATCG
>JAFECZ010000700.1 GCA_018241905.1 Pseudomonadota bacterium | reverse complement strand
CGTAGGACGGCCCGGCCGCCGCAGCCATGGGCGAACGGGCCCTTTGTGCGATGATGAGATGCGCTGCGCGATGATCGCGCAACCGCCGCATCCCGGCGCCCGACCTCAGCAGATACCCGCGACATGACCATCGATATCGCCAAGGCCGACTTCATCGAAGGCATCGCCAAGGGCATGGCCGTGCTGGAGAGCTTCGACACCGAACGCCAGCGCCTGAATGCCACCCTGGCCGCCGAACGCGCGGGCCTTACGCGCGCTGCGGCCCGGCGGCATCTGCTTACGCTGGCCCACCTGGGCTACCTGGAAACGGACGGCAGCTATTTCTGGATGTCGCCCAAGGTGCTGCGCTTCTCGGGCACCTATCTATCTTCCTCGCGCCTGCCGCGCGCCCTGCAGCCAACGCTCAACCGGCTGGCTGCGCAAACGCAGGAGTGGTTCTCGGTGGTGGTGCTCGATGGCGACGAAACCGTCATCGTGGCCCGAAGCGGCACGCCCAGCACGCCCACGCGCGTGCTGGCCTATGGCCTGCACCTGGGCGCGCGCCTGCCGGCCCATGCCATGTCCACCGGCCGGGTGCTGCTTGCAGCCATGGGCGGGGCAGAACTCACGCGCTGGCTCAAGGGCCGCACGCTGCCTCGGCTGACCCCACGCACGATCACGCAGGCCAAGGCGCTGCGCGAAGAGATTGCGAAGGTGCGCGCCCAGGACTACTGCATTGCCACGGAAGAACACGAGATCGGCGTGCAAGCGCTGGCGGTGCCGCTGCGCAACATGCATGGAAAGACCGTCGCCGCACTCAATGTCGTTCTCTCTGGCACCATGCGAAGCGATGCGGTTCTTGAGAGAGAATTGCTGCCTCTCCTACAGACCGCCGCACACGAAGTTCGAAGTTTGTTGTGAGCGAGTTGAAGAAGCCGAAAAAAACACGCTATAATCTGAGGCTTGTTCCCCGATAGCTCAGTCGGTAGAGCGCCGGACTGTTAATCCGTAGGTCCCTGGTTCGAGCCCAGGTCGGGGAGCCACTACAAACCATAGTGGTTCTTGGAAGCCCGTCATCGAAAGATGACGGGCTTTTTCATTTGGCCCGCTGCAATTGCGGCGCACGCCGCCGGTTCAGCAGCAGCGGCACGATGCCGATCGCAATGCCGCCCATGCCCACCACGTTGGTCACCCAGTCGAAGGTGGGAATGCTGTAGAACGCGATGAAGAACAGGAACACGCCGCTGGCCGCCGGCCACCACACGTGGGTGACGGCCGCGGCGCCGGCTGCGGCCAGCGCGCGGTAGTGCCAGGCGCAGGCCAGGCCCGTGAGGCCGAGGTAGAAGCAGATCTGGAAGCCGATGGCCGTGATCGAGTCCTGCAGGATCACGTTGATGGTGGGCAGGTACGACGACACCAGCAGCAGCACCATCCCGGCCGCCCAGATGAAGAAGATCGCGATGTGCGGCGTCTGCCAGCGCGGGTGCAGGCGCGAATAGCGCGGATGCAGCGCGCCGTCGCGCGCCTTGGCGAACAGCATGCGCGTGAACTGCAGCATCTGCGTCTCCACCGTGCCGACGGTGCTCAGCAGCACCGCGACGATGGCCACGTAGCCCCAGGTCTGGCCGAACAGCTTCTCGGCAATGGCGAAGATGATGTTGGTGTTGAAGTGCTGGATCTCCTCGTCGCTCAGGCCCAGCAGGGTGATGGCGATGAACACCAGGAAGAAGGCCATCAGAAGCACCATGGCCCAGAAGGTCGCGCGGCCGGGCGTGCGGTTGGGGTCGCGTGTTTCCTCGCTGAGGTTGAGCGTGACGTCCCACCCGTAGTAGAAAAAGATGGCCACCAGCGCGCCGTTGGCGAAGGTCTTGGGCGAGAACGCCAGCGGGGAGAACCACTCCCACGAGAACAGATGCGCCGGCGCCTTGGGGAACACCATGAACGCAGCGACGATGATCGCCAGCAGGATCACGGCCTCGACCAGCGTCAGCGCCACCTGTACATAGCTGGTGAGCTTGATGCCCTTGACGACCACGGCACTCACCGCGGTGAGCCACAGCGCCGCGAGCAGCGTGACCCAGTGGACGTTGTTCATCAGC